>LKMY01000022.1 GCA_001564205.1 Nanohaloarchaea archaeon PL-Br10_U2g5 | reverse complement strand
TGACCCGTTCCAACAGCTCCTCCGTGACCCCTTTCCGCAGTGGGGAGACGTCCATGAGCCACGTTAGAAACCGATTCGCGTCCCGCACGAAGAAAAACAGCAGGAACGTGAGCAGTCCGAGCCCGATAACGACGTGAACTGTCGTCTCGAGTACGGTGACTGCGCTCCCGAACGCCGTCTCTCCGACGGCTTCTCCCGAGGACCGAACGATAGATTCCAGGTCGACCGCTTGGCCGGTGTACGTGGCGATCGGTTCCTCTAGCGTCGCAAAATCTAATTCCTGTTGTTCGAGACGACGAACGTAGCCGATACCTGTACTCACGACGAAGGCTACGATGAGTAAGAGCGGAAGAACCACCGCGAACACGCTTAGGACCACGAGTCCCAACGCGGCAGCCGTACGGCCGAATCGGGGCTCCAAACGGATCTGGAGAGGCCGGAGGGTGAACCCGAGGAGCACGGCCCCGAGGACGAACTGAATGTACGGGCTGACCAGGATTGCCGACAGGACGAGCAGTATCCCGATAATCGCGAGAAGCACCCCCTTGTCGAGGTTCATCGGTCAATCCTGACCTTCCATGCCCTTCGATCGGTCCGACTCCACGTCCTCACTCCATCGTTCCCGTCCGTCGTGGTCCCTCGCTCCGCTCGTAGCGGTAAATTACTCCGTGGGGTCCCGTCCCCGCTTGAAACCGGCGGCGGGGGACCGATCGGAGCATCGGGATGGTGAGCGTATCGCAGGCTTCGCTGACTCATGTTACTGATAGTTCACTTTCCAGTGATATAAGCCCGATGCCCCTAGCGTCTTCAGTGACAACGGGTTGGGGAGACACGGTTGCACCGACTCGTGCGTTGCCGATCGCCTGCTAGACGGCGATATCATCTGCCGTCACGGCCGGATAGCTACCTGCCCCGGCCGGATAGCTACCTGCCCCGGCCGGATAGCTACCCGCCCCGGCAAGTATACGCTCTCGGTGGGCGTGAGTAACGAGCCACGGTAATAATTTCTTACCAACGGTATGGTGTTACAAACATAGTTTTGTAATCTAACACCCGCTCATGCGGGACTGGGGACTCAGAGCAGTCGCTCGTCCTTCTTGGAAGGGTGTCGGTACGCGTTCTCCGCACTGGTGCTGTTGTTGACGCTCGTCGTTTTTCTCCTAAACGGGTCGCAGCCGTCGCTCACCGCCCTCGTCACGCTCTACGCGGCGACTGTCAGCCGCCTAACTGCATTCGGGTCCGCGCTTCCGCGTTGTATCGACCGGTTCTGCGTCGGCGTTTCGAAAACGGGTTGAGAAAGGATAGTTCCGTGTTTCTCACCCTGAATAGACGTTAGACGCTGTTTTGGTTGTATCATTTGTTACTACAACGCGCGGGATCACGCCAACGTTGGCTACGTCTTCTCTCCTGTCACCGTGCCCACTTATACGGAGCGGAAGCGTCTCCCCGGCATGAGCGATTCGCAAAGTGATGACCTCGATCCGACGACGCCAAACCAGCGAGAGATAGGTCGCGACATGGTCGACGACAGTGCGGGGCTCGGCTCGGTGATGGCTCACGCCTACCGCGGAGAGATAGATCGAGTGAGTACGTGGCGTCAACGTCTCGATCAGACCACGACGTGGGCGGTCACCGTACTGGCCGCGATCTTGACGTGGGCGTTTTCGAATCCCGACAACCCGCACTACATTTTGCTGGTCGGGATCGTCGTCGTCACCGTCTTTTTGAGCATCGAAACGCGCCGCTATCGGGATTACGACATCTTTCGCTCGCGCGTTCGACTCCTCCAGGAGAACCTGTTTGCGAACGCCCTCGATCCATCCGATGGGGTCGAAAGCCACGACTGGCGGGTCGAGTTGAGCGAGGATTTTCGCCGACCAACGCTTAAAGTCTCGTTTCCCGAAGCGCTCGCAAATCGGCTGAAGCGCGTCTACCTCGCGTTGCTCGGTGTGTTACTCGCTGCGTGGATCTTCAGGATCTCAGCGTTTGAACCGCGTCAAGACTGGCTGACAACTGCTGCAATCGCGCGTATCCCCGGCAGTGTCGTGATCGCAGTTATTGGCCTGTTTCACGTTGCACTGTTGGGCGTTGCCTTCTGGCCCCGAGAGCGCCAGGCAAAGGGCGAGTTTCGCGAGGGCGACCCAAAAGAGTGGAAAGAGCCGAACGAATAATTTCGACTCTGTTACAGTAGAGACAGCCTATGTCCGCGTCGATAGGGAGCTTATCGCAGATGGTCCGCCGTAGTAGACCTCGATTTCAGGGAACGGGTATCCGGGTACTATGGGTTAGACGGGAGCGATAGTAGCGAAGTCAGGGTAAACGAGGCCAAGCGACCCTGCGTAACTAAGAGCACAGAGAAGCGTAGCACGAGTCAATGACAAATAGAGACACGTCGATGCAGACGTCTATCGGAGTCGAGTACTGGGTCGTCGATCAGGACGGCGCACTCACGACACCCGACGCGCTCACAGAGTATTCTGAGTACGTCGAAGAGGAGTTCGTGTATCCGCTAATCGAACTGAAAACCCCACCGTGTGAGACGCATTCAGCACTCAAATACACATTCGTCGAACAGCTGGACGAGCTGCTCACCAGAGCTAACGAACTCGACAAGACGCTCGTCCCACTCGGAACCCCGATCAACAGTCGACAAATCGAAGCACGCCCCAGCGAGCGGAGTCGGATACAAAAGCAGGTGCTTTGGGATAACTTCGCTTACGCGAAATACTGTGCCGGGACGCATCTACATTTCGAGAAGCAGAACGTCACGGATCAACTCAACGTGCTTGCCAGTCTTGACCCGGCACTGGGACTGCTCAACTCCTCTCCGTACTTCCGGGGGGACAGCGTCGCGAGCGGTGCTCGCAGCTATATATATCGAAAAAGTGTTATCAGTACTTCCCGCTGCACGGCCAACTCTGGGAGTACGTCGATACCGTCGGGAAGTGGGAGCGACAGCTTGAACGGCTGTTTGACTCGTTCAAAAACACATCTCTCGAAGAGGGAGTTCGGGAGGACGCTATCGACGCCAGCTTTTCGCCACAGGATGTCGTGTGGACACCGGTCAGACTTCGCAACGAGATGCCAACGGTCGAGTGGCGCTCACCCGACACATCGCTCCCAAGCCAAGTCCTCCGTCTCGCCGAGGACGTTGGTGGCATAATGGAGCAGCTCAATCACGCGGAAGTTCGAATTGGCGGCAACAGCGGTGAGGTAACCGATAGAACAATCACAATCCCCGAGTTCGACACCGTACTCGACTACGTTGAGAAGGCGATACACGACGGGATGGCGTCAGCGGATCTGACAGCGTACCTCGAACGAATGGGGTTTTGCGTTCAAGGGTACGAACCGCTCACACAGAAAATCGGCAGACGTGGTCACGTCGGCCTCGACGAGGCCCGCGAAATACGTCTCCAATACGGGGAGCTACTGAGGCGGGATGTGGACCATCTGGTTCGAAGCTGATCCCTCTCGCTGCTGCTTCATGATCGACTTACTTATAAATATTCGATTAGTAATCTTATTTGGTTTTTTACCTATATATTAATCGTACACGCTCCCGGATCTCGTCCGGAGCGTCTCTTTCGACGGCACTGATCGTACCCAGTTGATCAGGGCTCCTGATCAACGCGTACCAGTGACAGTCTCAATCACGTTGTCGCTTTATCGAGCAGCGTATCCAAATAACTGCGCCGGCTAAACAAGCTTATTACATATTTTGCGATTATTACACCACACTTTACATAACCAATACAGTACCAGCTCACCATCTCTCTTCTGAGTCCGGTTGGTTCAGTTATTCAAATCTTCTTTTTGTGACATGAAGTAGCTAGCTAGCGCAGTACCCGGCAGACGTTTCTCTTGATGTCTCGGTTCAGGTATCGCTGATAATTCTGCGAGATATATCACCATAATTATGGTAGATGTGATAGAAAATATACTATTCTCGGGTTTATATACTTATTTCACCGCCTTTGACACGGACGATCGAGGGACTCACGGAAGCACTGTCTGTCAACGGTCACCAATCGGCGTGACCGCGGTGATCATACTATTGGTACAGTAGAAGGAGAAAACCCGCCCGTTACCCCAGTGAAGCCGTTCGATCAAGCGATCCGACCACCCGAACCATGTGAAGCCGCGCACCTACGTGCGGAATGACTCGCCGCAGCCGCACTCAGAGACTATGTTCGGGTTCTCGACTTCGAAGCCCGCCGCCTGCAGGCCCCGCTCGTAGTCGAGCTTGCTCCCGCCGATGTAGTTCCGACTCGCCGGATCGACGAACACGCGGAGTCCGTGATGCTCGACTACGAGGTCGTCGTCTTCCGGTGCCGTGTCGAACCGCATCCCGTAGGAGAGTCCTGCACAACCGCCTTGCTGGACGAATAGCCGGAGTCCAGCCTCATTCGTGTCGAGCTCTTCGCCCTCTAGGAGCGCGAGCGCCTCCTCTGCGGCGTCGACGGTCACTTCGATCGCTGGGTCGCTACCCGAGTCGACCGTTTCAGTGCTCATGTGCAGACATTTTACTCGAACGGTAAAAACCCTGCCGGCGGACCCGCCACCGGCGAAACCGATCGTGATTTCCAGTTCGTGCGTCGACCGAGGTCAGCCGACCGCGCCGCGTGCGACACGGTTTTGACTCGGTGTCGAGTGAGTGAGTGTATGACGGAGCTGTCGTCTCGCGTCGGCGTCCTCACCGACGGAGACCTGTCCGACGAGCAGCGAGGGGTCGTCGAATGGCTCGACGCCAGCGACGGTGTGGCCGTCGAGTTACTCCCCTTCGACGTACTCTGTGAGCCCGACTCGGGGCCGATCGCTCGAACCGCTTCAGCGGGCGACACCGCTCGCGCGACCGCACTCCGTGCCTCCTATCCCGGTCCGGGCGTCGGCGACAGCACGGACACGCTTCACCGGTTTGACGCCCTCTGGTGGCATCGCGCGGCGCCGCTTTCTGACGCCGATCCGCTCGGCGACGCGGCGCCCGCAATCGAGTCGTTCGTTGCCGACGGCGGTGGCCTCTTTTTAACGCTGTACGCCTTGGCGTCAGTCGATAGCCTCTCGATCGAGGCGATCGCCCCCGACCGCGCTGACGAGGAGGTGCTCGCGGAGCCGACCGGCGTCCTGTGGCGGTCGCTGTACGCCGATCACCCCGCAGTCGAGACGCTGGAGGGTCTCCGCCACCCGCTCCGCTCTCGCGGCGTCGTCCCGGCGGTCAGATACGAACGGGTGCTTCCCGAGAACGGCGAAGTGCTCGCTTCGACGGTCCGTGGCGACACCGAGATTCCGGGCGAAATGACGGCGGTGTCGTGGACTGTCGGAGAGGGAGCGGTGCTCGGGCTCGGTGCGCCAGTCCTCTTTACCGACGACTCGACCCACGAACGGTCGGAGGCAAGCGCGCTCGTGAACACGCGAGACCGCCTCGTTACCGGCTGTCTCCGAAGCCTCACGGTCGCCGACGGCACTCCCGGCCGCCCGACGACTGCAGACGACATGCGTCGCCTCCGCGACCGGATCGACGCCACTGGCGAGGACGGAGCCGGCGGTCGACCGAAGTACCACCTCACGCCGCCCGCAAACTGGCTCAACGATCCCAACGGGTTGATCCGCTGGAACGACCGGTATCACGTCTTCTATCAGTACAATCCCGCCGGACCGTTTCACAACACGATTCACTGGGGCCACGCGGTCAGCGACGACCTCGTGACGTGGGCCGACGAGTCGGTCGCCCTCTCCCCCTCGTCGACTGGACCGGACCGCGACGGCTGCTGGTCGGGCTGTGCGGTCGACGACGACGGAACGCCCAGCCTGTTGTACACCGGCGGAAACGGCCGGGATCAGCTTCCCTGTCTCGCGACGACGGACGCTCCCGGGCTCCAGACGTGGGACAAGTACGCTGGCAACCCCGTGATCGCGTCGCCGCCAGCCGACCTCGACGTCCTCGAAACCGAGCACTGGCGCGCCGAGTTCCGCGACCACAACGTCTGGCGGGAGAACGGCCGCTGGTACCACCTCGTCGGCACCGGGCTCGAAGACGGCGGCGGCGCGGCCCTGCTGTACACCTCGGAGACGCTCACCGAGTGGACGTACGAAGGAGCGCTGCTCACTGGTGGTCGTGAGTCGGGCGCGGTGTGGGAGTGCCCCGAGCTGATCGAGTTAGGCGAGCGCCGGCTCCTCCACGTCTCCGACTACGAGAACGTCGTCTACTTCCTCGGGACGTTCGCGGACGACGAGTTCACGGTCGAATCGCGGGGAGTGCTCGATCACGGCGACTTCTACGCACCGCAGTCGCTCGACGACGGCGACCGAACACTCACTTGGGGATGGCTCCCCGAAGCGCGAGACGTCGATGCGCAGTGGGACGCCGGCTGGTCCGGCGCGCTGTCGCTCCCCCGTGTGATCGAGACTGGCCCCGACGGGGGGCTCCGCCAGCGCCCCGCGAGCGAAATGACGGCGCTTCGGACGGCGCAGATCGCCTCGGACGCGACAGTCGATCTCTCGGCTGACGACCGCCGTCGGCTCGATGTCGACGGTGCGACGATCGAACTCACGGCTGAAGTCGCGCTTACTGACGCCGAATCCGTCGAGCTGTCGGTGTTCGAGACGCCTGATCGAGCCGAGTACACCCCGATCCGCTACGAGAAAGACGGAACGCTTTCGGTCGACCGTGCACCGTCGAGCCGGGACCCACACACGTTCGTCGACACGCAGTCGATGTCGGTGCCCCCGTACGACGAGCCGCTATCGTTGCGGATCTTTCTCGACCGGTCCGTGGTCGAGATCTACGCCAACGACCGCCACTGCCTGACGAGCCGGGTGTATCCGACTCGCGACGACGCAGTCGGTCTCTCTGTGGTCGCCGAGGGCGGCTCTGCGTCGATATCGTCGCTGTCGGCGTGGGAGCTCGGCGAGGCGATGCCGACGGGCGGCGATTAATAAAGAACCGCCGCCGAGATTGATTATTTATTTCTCGACAACAAAGAGGTGTGTGAAAAACGATGACAAGCCATAAGTGCCCGACGTGTGGTCGCGCTGATTTTGCCCGTGAGGTGGATATGAAAGCTCACCATACGAGGGCGCACGGAGTGAGCCTCGTGGAGCAGGGCAACCCGCGTAAATGTCCAACGTGTGGTCGTGCTGATTTTGCCCGTGAAATGGATATGAAAGCGCACCACATGCGGGAACACGGCGAGAGTATCGCCGAGTCACGAGGCCTTGCTAAACCGATTCGCCAAACTGTTATTGAACGAGATGACAAGCAGTGCCAGCGATGTGGAACCAAAGTCACAGCGAAGGATGTAGACGGAGTCGATTTCCAACTGCATCATCTTATTCCGTTTGCAGCGGGAGGACCGAATCATCCGGATAATCTCGTCACACTTTGTAACGACTGTCACACACAGGCACATCGAAAAATGAAGACACTCCCAGACGACTACCCTGAACTTCTCGGTGAACTTCGAGCTATTGTGTGTAACTCCGATTAACGATATCCCGGAGATACCGCGCTGGTTCCAATAATATCAATTATATCATTTCCGAGTGGCCAACAGAACCGCTTATTTATTTACCATCGACGCGCCCGCAATCGCCTACTTATGAGTCGTCGCCGGGATCCGTGCTGTCTCCGTCCGCGCCGCTTGCCCCCGCAACGTAGCCCCCGACCGTGCCGCCCGCTCGGATCTCGCCGCCGAGTTCGGTGTCCGTCGGCAGCGTCGACCCGTCCGCGGGCGGCAGCGACTCGTTAGGGGTCGGAATCCGCCACGCGTCGAGCGTCCCGACCAGTCGAGTCTGGTCGCCGTCGACGACCATTCGAAGCGTCGGCGCGAGCGTCCCCCCGAATCGCTCGCGCTGGTCAGCCGCCGGGAGCTCAGCGATCGCGTCGAGTGAGTCACCGGCGAAATCGTAGTAGTTGAGGAAGCTCTGGACGAGCACCTCCTCGTCGTGGGCGAACGCCATCCACGAGTACGCTTGGAACGGCGCCCCCGGTGGGTTCGTGGCGACGAGTCCGCTGTCGTTTACCGGACGATACGGCCCCTCGAACGCGTCGGCGACGAACCCGTATAACGCGTCGGGACCGGTCACGCCCGGCGCGAACGTGTGGACGTGGCTGCAGACGAACAGGTAGTAGCGATCGTCCGAAACGACGACGTGCGGACGTTCGAGCTCCTGGTTCACTTCGGTCGCGTCGAGCAGCGGCGGACGGAGCTCCCAGGAGAGCGGATCGCCCGACCCCGAGACGGCGACGCCGACACAGCCGTTGAACTCCCGTCGTCGGGTTGTCTCCGAATCGTCACCCTCCCGTTCCGGTGCTGGCGCGTTCGCCTCGAATAGCAGATACGTCTCGCCGGTCGCCGGGTCCTCGACAAACCACGGATCGCGAAAGGTGTAGATCATCCCGCGCGCCTGCGACTCGGTCTCGTACCAGTCGCCGTCCGGCGTCAACAACACCTCGTGGGTCCACGGCCCCGAGAGCTCGACCCCGTCGGCCGACGTCGCCACCGTACCGCCGTGTGCGACGGCGATCCGCTGGGTGTACGTCATCTCCTCGCTCCGCTCGTCGCCGGCGGCGGTGTAGTAGAGGTACAGTTCGCCGTCGTCGTACAGCGCGGAGCCAGCCCATTGCCGCTGGCCGAGCGCGCCGCCCGCAAAGACGGGTCCAGCGTCGTGCCAGCGCGTTCCGTCGGCGGAGTAGAAACAGCGGATCTCGGCGACATCGTGTCGTTTTCCCGGGAGGAGGTCGGATGGTGCCGTCAGCGAGAAGGCGAGCCGCCACCCGTCGACGTCGGCGACCTCGCCGTGCCGGGTACGGAGCAGCCACGTGTCCCAGATATGGATCTCCGGAAACGGATCGACCGTCGGCGCGCCCGCCGCCGGCGCGACGTTCCCGTGGCGGCGCTCGATCGACGCGGCCTGATCTCTGGTCCATCGCGACCGCTCCCGATCGCCGCCGTTTTCCGAGGTCTCGTCCATGCGCACACTCGATGACGAATCGAATAAAGCCTTTTCAGTCACGCTGATACGCCCCCGATTTCGCTCGGCTCGAACCGCCGCACGCGGCACGACTTCCGTCCCGGGTACCCGGGACCGAAAGGGAGATAAAACGTTTTATCATACCCGTGGTACCTAACCGTATGGCAACACAACGCACCAGCTCGGTAGCAAACAGCAACGGAGGGCGACGACGACTCGGACGCGAGGCGTAACCGTGGAGCGTACCGCCCTCACCGAGACGTTAGAAGACGCCGGTCTCTCTCCGTATCAGGCCGACGCGTACGTCACCGTACTCGAACTCGGCGCCGCGCCCGTCACTCGCGTCGCCGACGCCAGCGGCGTCCCCGACCCCCGGATCTACGACGTGCTACGCGACTTAGAGAGCGCCGGATACATCGAGACGTACGAACAGGAATCGCTGTACGCCCGTGCAAACAGCCTCGAGGCGATTATCGGAGACCTCGAGACACGTGCAAGTCGGTTGACCGCGGCGACCGAGGAGATTGAGCGGCGCTGGAACGAGCCCTCGGTCGAGCAGTCGACCGTCAGCATCGTCACGCGGTTCGAAACGGTGATCAAAAACGCCGACGAGTTCATCCGCGAGGCTGACGCCTTCGTGAACGCCTCCATCGGCGTCGAACACTTCGAACGGCTCCGCCCCGCCTTACAGGCGGCCACCGACCGAGGCGTTCGGGTCAATCTCTCGATCCACACCCCGAACGACGACGGTGCGTCCCTGCCAGACGCCGAGGAGCTGAACGATGTCTGTTCGGAAGCGCGCCATCGCCGACTTCCGTCTCCGTTCACGGTGATCGTCGACCGGACGAAAACGTGTTTCGCCCCTCACACCGGCTCGACGAACGAGTACGGCGTGCTCGTCGACGATCGCACCCACACGTACGTGTTCCACTGGTACTTCCTGACGACTCAGTGGGACACCTGGGAGCCGATATACACCTCGTTCGACGACGGGCCGCCGATCGAGTACATCGATATCCGATACTGCGTCCGCGACGTCGCTCCCCTGCTTCGGGACGGTGCGACGGTGCGCGCCCGAATTGAGGGCACGGACACCGAAACCGGCCACGACCGAATCGTTGAGGGGACGATCACCGATGTCGTCGTCACGGGATCGGACCGTGCAGTCGATCCGGAGACGATTGCGAGCCACGGCGGCCAAGTCGCTATCGTCGTCGAAACGGTGGACGGGCCGGTCGAGGTCGGTGGCTGGGGCGCAATGGTTGAGGCTGTCGAGGCCCATCGAATCACGGTCGAATCGATCGACTGATCGGAAGAACTGCGGTCGCTGTACGCCGCAAAAAGCGGAAAACGAGATACCGGCTCGCCTACTCCAGCGTATGCGTAATTGCGTCGCCGCTCTCCCGATCGAACAGATGCGTCTTCTTGCGATCCATCACGACACGGATGTCGTCCCCCTCCGCGATCTGCGCGTCGGGCGAGAGATTGATGAGAAGCTGTCCCTCGCCGCGCCCTTCGGCGCTCGTCTCCACGTCACGGTCGAAAAGCAGGTAGACGAACAGCTCGCTGCCCATCGGCTCAACGACGTCAACGACCGCGTCGAACGCTTTCGTCGGTGACGCGGCCTTCTGGGCGTCGCGCTCCAAGTACACGTCTTCGGGGCGGACCCCAACCGTGATCTCTTGGCCGGTTCGGACGCCGTGCGTCGCCGGGGCGAAGTCGAAGTTCGTATACTCCGACTCGAACCCGTCGTCGACGACCTCGCCTTCTAGGAAATTCATCGCTGGTGACCCGATGAAGCCGGCGACGAACAAGTTCGCCGGCTCGTTGTAACACTCGAGCGGCGGCGCCACCTGCTGGAGCACGCCGGTGTCGATGACGGCGATCCGGTCGGACATCGTCATCGCCTGCGCCTGGTCGTGCGTGACGTAGATGATCGTCGTGTCGAGCTCTCGATGGAGCCGCTGCAGCTGCGTCCGCATGTGGACTTTCAGCTCGGCGTCGAGGTTCGCCAGCGGCTCGTCCATGAGGAACGCGTCCGGCTTCCGGACGATGGCCCGCGCGATGGCGACGCGCTGACGCTGCCCGCCGGACATCTCCTTGGGCATCCGGTCCATCATCCCTTCCAGCTGAACGATGTCGGCGGCCTCCTGCACCCGCCGATCGACCTCCTCCTGCTCGTACTTCCGGAGCCGAAGCCCGAAGGAGATGTTGTCGTACACGTCCATATGCGGGAACAGCGCGATGTTCTGAAACACCATGGAGATTCCCCGGTCTTTCGGCGGGAGGTTCGTCACGTCGCGCCCGCCAATATCGATTCTCCCCTCCGTTGGAAGTGTGAGCCCGGCGATCGTCTCCATGGTGGTCGACTTGCCGCACCCGGAGGGGCCGACGAAGGTGACGAACTCACCGTCCCGGATCTCCAGGTTCATGTTGTCGACTGCCGTTACGTCTTCGTACCGTTTGGTGATTCCTTCGAGTGTAACTGAAGCCATTGTTACTCCTTGACCGCCCCCGAGGTGAGTCCGCTCACTATCTTCTCCTGTGCGACGATGACGAGAATCGCGACCGGCAGCACCGCGACGATGCTGGCGGCCGCCATGAGGTTAAACAGCACCTCGAACTCGCCCTGGAACCGCAGAATACCTTCGAGCATCGGCGCCCAACTCCCCGGCCGACCGTCGGTCATCAGCGAGCTGAAGAAGTACTCGTTGTACACCGAGATGAACGTCAACACCCCGGCGGTCGCGACGCCCGGTGCCGACAGCGGAACGATGACGCGGAACAGGGCGCCGAGTCGCGTCGTCCCTTCCACACGGGCGGCGTCCTCTAACCCGTCCGGGATCTGCGAGTAAAACGTCATCAGAATGAAAATAGAGAGCGGTAAGAAGATCGCCGACAGCGGGATGAAGATCGCGTACGGCGTGTTGTACAGCGATCCGTCTGAGATCAGCGGTCTCAGTGCGTCGACGTTCCGGTTGAACAGTCGGTTGAGTGGAATGAAGAAGGCCGCGGGTGGGAAGAAGGACGTCACAAGCACCGCCAGCAACAGCACGTTCCGTCCCCGGAACCGTAGCCGGCCGAAGACGTAGCCGGCGAGGCTCCCGACCAGCAGCACCGCCACCGTCGCGATCGTCGCGATCAGGAAGCTGTTGAACACGTATCGGTGAAACGGCAGCATCTGGAATATCTCGATGAACGCGATCGGATTGAATCCGCCCGGCGTGAGCACGCCGACGTCGGAGAGACTTCCCCGGGGCGTCAGCGCGACCATCAGTAGCCAGTAGAACGGGAACAGCGTCGTGACGAGGAAGAATATCGTCGCCACGTAGAACGTCGCGCGGTACGCCCGGTCCGGATTGGAGATCATCTTTGCGGCCCACGCCTCGATGAGCCCGCGGTCGAGCTCCGGCTCGTCGGCGGTCTCATCGAGTGCGGGCTGGCCGCCCGCGGAGCCTTCGGCGACGCCACCGTCGGCGACCGCAGTAGGCTCTGCATCGTCGACCCGTCGATCGCTCATGCCACACCTCCGTTGCTGTTGCGCAGCGCGAGCAGGTACGCCACCACGAAGCCGCTGATGACGACGGCCGTCAGGAACGCCACCGCAGAGGCGGTCGCCCAGCGTCGGCTGCTCTCAAGGGAGATGATGACGAGACAGGTGAGCGACGGTACCGTCTCACAGCCCGCCGTCGCGTCGATGAGCCCGTATATTCGCATCGCGTCCATCGTTCGGAACAGCATCGCGACCAACAGTGCGGGCGCGACGAGCGGCAGCGTGATGTACTTGAACCGCTGCCACGGCGAGGCGCCAGACACCTTCGCGACGTCGTAGAGCCCGCGGTCGATGCTCTGGAGCCCAGCTAAAATCAACAGCGCCATGAACGCGGTCGTCTTCCAGATGTCCGCGACGAGCACGATAATGAACGCGTCCGTGCTGCTCGACAGCGGGTTGCTCCCGAACACGCCGAGCCACTGCATGAAGTCAGTCCCGAACCCGATGGTCGGATTGAACATCAGAAAGAAGATCATCCCCTGAATGACGATCGGGATGGCCCACGGGATGATGATCGACACACGGACCCACCGTCGACCGTAGAAGTCTTTATCCAGCACGAGCGCCTGCCCGAAACCGATTGTGGTCTCGAACAGGACGCTGATGATCGCGAACGCCAGCGTGACGAAGATCGCCTGCTGGAGGAACGGCGCGTCGAACTGGATGAACGGGAATCCCTCAGCCAGTGACACCGCAACGAACTGCTGTGTGAACGGTGTGTTCCCGGTCAACAGCGCGACGTAGTTATCGAGACCGACGAACTCACCGAACGGATCGGCGGCCGCGAGTTCGTTGGCGAGCAGCGAAAACCGAAACGTCTCTATCAGCGGGTAGAACGCGACGACCGCGAGCAGCAGGAACGCCGGCGCTAACAGGACGTACGCGTACACCTCCTCGCTCTGCGTCTCCAGCCAGTTGAGCGGGCTGGTGAGCCCGAACCCGCCGTCATCCGATCGCGTGTCGGTGGACATTCTCGTCCTCCGTGAGTTATGCCAGCTCCGATTCGATCGATTCGAGCTCTTCCTCGAGGTCGGCCATCGCCTCCTCCGGCGACTTCTCGGCCTGATAGGCGGCCGACAGCTCCGAGGCGATCTGCGGCGCCTGATCCGGCCACGCGATCGTGACCGGGCGCGGGACCGTGCTCTCGCCGGCGACGGCGAGCGTGTCGAGGAACGCACCGAGCTCGCCGACCGCGTCGGGGTCGACCGACTCGGTGACGGACGGGTTCGGCGGGATGTATCCGCCTTCGGCGAAGTTGTTGATCATCACGTTCTCGCTGGCGAACGCCTCCAGCACTTGGACCGCGTCGCCGATACGCTGTGAGTTCGGGTTGACTGTGAGATGCCAGCCACCCAGCGCCGCGGACGTGCCGCCGGTGCCGTCGTACTCGCCGGCGCCTTCCTCGACGCCGTACGGCAGCGGCATGACGCCGTAGTCCTCGGCGTCGAAGGCGTCGGAGTCGAAGTTGATCGGGATCGCGTACGGCCAGTTCCGGTGGAAGATCGCATTGCCGGAAGTGAACGGCTCACGCGACGGCTCCTCGGTGAACTCGATGAGGTCGGTCGTCGATATCTGCGGGAAGTCCGGATCGGCGTACTCCGCGTCGGGGCCCTCCATGAACGACCGCATCATGCGGATCGTGTCGTGGACGGGCGCTTCGTCGACGGTGATCGGGCGATCGCCGATCGGCCCGAAGAGGTTTCCGTGATCGCCGAAGTACGCGCCGCCGAACGAGGTCATCGTCTCGTTGAACGTACAGCACGCGAGCCCCTCGTAGTTGTCGGCCTGCGTGGTGAACGCGTAGTCGAAGTCGCCGTCGGGACCGCCGTTGTCGTCCCACACGTCGGCCGCCATCTCGGCGAACTCCTGCCAGCTCATCGGCTC
>LKMY01000021.1 GCA_001564205.1 Nanohaloarchaea archaeon PL-Br10_U2g5 | reverse complement strand
TTCGACGGTCGTTCCGCAGTTCCGACACTCATGGACGACTTCGGTTTGGATCTTGAACCGTTGCAGTAATCGTCGTAACATCACGCAGTTCCCCCTCGATAACGAGAGCCACTCGATGCCGTACGGCAGTACGGACACGTACTCTCGATTTCGTGGTCACGGCGAAGCGGTCGCATCATCGAACTATCACTCCGGTTTCGAGGTGGACGTGTGGAATGCGTCGATGACTTCTTCTGGTTCGCCGCCTCTCGAAACCAGTGTCACCACGTCGTCCTGTAGGACGACCGTTTCACCACGAGGGGTCAGCACGCGTCCGTCGCGTTCAATCGCAACCACAAGCGCATCTTCGTCAAGGACTCCCCGGTCAGCAGCCTCTGCAAGGGAGAGATCGACGATAGGTGCGGTTTCCCCCACTGTGATCTCTACAATGTCGGCTCCACCAGCAAGTCTGAGAAACTCCGTCGGCTCCCACGCCGGAGCTGCATCATCTCCTCCGTACGGAGCATACGGTTCGAACAGTTCGTTCTGAATGAGATGGTTATCAACGAGGTCGACCTCTAACTCCGAGAGTGAGCGCATGATGCGTTTAAAGTCTGCCGTCGTCTCACCGATTGCAAGAACGTGGAGATTCCCGCTCCCGGTCCGCAGCTCCCGAACGTTCACCACGCCACGAATGTTACGAACGTCTCGGGCGAGCGCCTCTAACTCTTGGGGCGGGGCGGTGCACACATAGAGGTACGTCAGTTTTTCTCCGGCTCGTTCGAAGTCAATGTTGGCGTGATAACCGTTGACGATTCCGTGCTCTTCTAGTTGTTTGATGCGGTTTCGGATCGTTCCCGGCGAGACGTTCACCTGCTCTGCGATCATTGGTGCCGACGTGTTCCGGGCATCGGCTATGAGCGCGTGAATGATCCGGCGATCAATATCGTCGATCCGATAGTTGATATGAGAGCTTGTCACGAGATACCACCTCTAAGCGATCGTTCTCGTCTCATCAATATAATACCCACTCATTGTTGGAAGCGGTTTTTGAGGTCTTCTAAATTATCGATGCAACAATCTCATCGGTTATTTTATATCAAGCCGGTTGGGTTGATGTGGTATGTACGAACCGGGAACTGCTCGATATTCCGAATCAGTTGTGCCAAACGGTGGGCGGTGAAAGCGATGGCAGATCAAGAACTCGCCCGCGATCTCGGCTTCCTCGAAGCGTACACCCTCGGATTGGGAACGATGATCGGGGCGGGGATATTCGTGCTCCCCGGCATCGTCGCTGGTCGGGCAGGCCCCGCCAGTATGGTTTCGTTCGCTATCGGTGGGTTCGTCGCGCTACTCGCTGCGCTCTCGCTGTCCGAGCTCGCAACCGGCATGCCGAAGGCAGGGGGGAGTTATTACTACGTCAATCGAGCGCTCGGCGGACTGTTCGGGAGCATCGTTGGGTGGGGTATGTGGGCCGGCCTGATGTTTGCGACCGCCTTCTACATGCTCGGCTTCGGCCAGTACCTCGCCGGGCTCCATCCGATCTTTCCGATTATCGCCTCCGCGCTCGTGATGGGTGCGATCCTCACGCTCGTGAACTATCGTGGTGTCAAGGAAACCGGATCGTTACAGAACGTCATCGTCATCCTGCTCGTAATCCTTATCATCGGATTCATCGTCTTCGGTCTGACGGCGATCGATCCGACGCTTCTGCAACCGTTTGCCCCCGAAGGGTGGGGAGCCGTCGGGTTGACTGCGGGGACGGTGTTCGTGACGTTCATCGGCTTCGAGGTAATCGCGACGTCCGCCGAAGAGATCAAGAACCCGGGACGGAATCTCCCGCTGTCGATGATCGCGGCGGTCGTGACGCCCACGATTCTGTACGTTCTCGTGATGTTGGTCTCGACAGGCGTCCTCTCGATCGACGTTCTCGAAGCGTCGAATATTCCGGTTGCGGACGTCGCCGCTGAATACTCCGGCGCGATCGGCTCCTTAGCGATGATTATCGGGGCCGTGCTCGCAACCGTCTCCTCTGCGAACGCGTCGATTCTGTCGGCGGCACGAGTCAACTTCGCTATGGGACGCGACCGGCTTCTCTCCGAGTGGCTGAATCAGATTCACTCAAACTATCGTACCCCGTACCGAGCAATTCTGGCGACCGGTGGCGTTATTTTGCTACTGATCGCCGGACCGCTTCCGATCGATACGCTGGCAGACGTGGCCGCGTTCTCCTTCCTCGTGACGTACGCTCTCGTCCACGTCGCCGTCATCGTGTTACGGCGTGCCGATCCCGACGAATACGATCCGGACTTTCGGATCCCCGGTCCACTCTATCCCACCGTTCCGATCGTCGGTGGACTCGCGTGCCTCGGCGTGATGGTGCAGATGCGTCCGATCGTACAGGGGATCGGGGTCGGCATCATCGGTGTCGGGGTCGCCTGGTATCTCGTGTACGCACGGGATCGCGCGATCTCGACGAGCCTCGTCGGAGAAGCGATCGCTGCCGAACCCGAGGCTGAAACCGACGACGAACCCGTGTATCGCGTCGTGGTTCCGGTGGCGAACCCGGCGACTGAGGAGTCGCTCATTCGCTATGCGGCGGCGAGCGCATACGGTCACGACGGGCCGACTGAACTCGTTGCCGTCAACGTGATCGAAGTACCACCCCAGATGTCCCTCGAGCAGATCGAACTCGAACAAGAGCGCGTCGAACGACAACAGGAGTTGCTCGACAGCGCTCGCGGGACGGCGGAGACGCTAGACATCCCGCTTCGAACGCGGGCGATGGTGGGACGAAATGCCGGAAGCGCACTCCTGTCCGTTATCGAAGAGGAAGAGGCGGACCACATCCTGATGGGGTGGGGTGGGAAACGGCGTCGGCGAGACGTGATCTTCGGGAGTACGCTCGATCCCGTGATCGAACGTGCGTCATGTGAGGTAACCCTCGTGACGAATCCGAGCCGCTCGCCCGGACGGATCGTTGCGCTGGCAGGCCGTGGACCGAACGCGCCGAGTGCGGTCCGTCGTGCGGGTGAACTGGCGCGCACGTTCGAGGATGCCTCGTTGACACTGCTGAATGTACAGCCACCAGCGGACGAAGAGACGACTGGTGACGCGGATGACGATGCGATAACGACACCCACTCAGACGGGTGAGGAAGCAATCCGCTCGGTTGCGGCGGCTGCGGGAATCGAAGACACCGAGTACGAACCGCGAGTGGTCGTGAGCGAGACGGTTCGGGAGTCGCTTTTGGAGACGATCCGAGAGTACGACTCCGTAAGTGTCGGTGCGACTGGTGCGAGTTTCGCAGCACAGGCGTTGTACGGATCGATCCCACAAGCGATCGTCGAACAGTCGGACGGAGCCGTTTTGATCGCGCGGGACGCAGACCAGTCTCCGAGAACGTCCCGAGAGGCCCTACGAGATCGTCTACAGGACCTCTTAGAGTAGCGGGAGACGTCACTCACCCGTTATAAACAACAGGTCCACAACGGTGATTCACGTACTCCCGGTATCGATCGTCGTGAGGAATCTTACGAGGTCCAGAACGCCTTCGTGAACAACACGAGCACGGGAATGATCTCGATCCGGCCGATCCACATCAGGACGATCATCACGGCTCGCGTCGACATCGGGAAGGCGGCGTAGGTTCCGTACGGGCCGGCCGCCCCGAACGCGGGACCAATGTTGAGGAACGTCGACGCGGCTGCGCCCATCGCCTCGAACTCACTGACCCGCAGGCCGGCCCGCTCGGCGTCTGCGACCACGAACACCGTCAACAGGAAGAAGATGACGACGCTCAACAGGATGTACGCGTAGATGTCGCGAATCGTCTCCTCGTCGACGGGCTTCCCTGAGTTCCGGACCGGTCGAACGGACTCCGGGTGGATCGCGGTGAACAGGTCGCGTTTAAACGCCTTCAGCGCGACCATCCAGCGCAGCGACTTGATCGAGCACGTCGTCGAGCCGACCATCCCGCCGAGGAACATCCCCATGAACAGCATGTGTTTCGCCCCCGGCGCCCACAGGTCGAAGTCGGTGCTCGCGTACCCGGTCGTCGTGATGATAGAGGCGACGTTGAAGAGGGCGTGTCTGACGGTCTCTTCCGCGCCGAACGTCGTCTCCGGATCGGCGTACAACACGAGCGCGACAATCGCCGCGAACGTCGCGATGGCTCCGAGATAGAAGTGGAACTCGTCGTTTTTCAACAGGCGCATCGGCTCGCCGTTGATGGCGAAGTACATGAGCACGAAGCTCGTCGACCCCGCGATCATGAAGGGGATGACCGCCCACTGGATCACCGGGTGAAACGCCCCGACAGAGAGCGGCTCCGGCGAGAACCCAGCGGTCGCGACGGAGGTGAACGCGTGCGCGATCGCGTTGAATAAGTCCATCTGCGGGTCGAACGCCAGCCCGAGCGCGAAGTACACGGCGACCGCGAGCAGCGTTAAGCCGAGATACAGCCCCCAGATCAGCCGCGCCGTCTGCGATATCTTCGGCGTGAGCTTATTCAGATCTCGCGTCTGCGTCTCCGACTCCATCAGCTGTGCGCCACCGACCCCGAGCTCGGAGAGGACGGCGGTCGCGAGGATGAGGATTCCGAGCCCGCCGAGCCACTGGATCACCTGCCGCCACATCAACACCGACTGCGAGTGGAGAGAGAAATCCTCCAGCACGGTCGCGCCCGTCGTCGTCAATCCGCTCATCGACTCGAACATCGCGTTCACCGGGTGGGCGATCGTTCCGACGCCCGCGACGAGGAACGGGACCGCGCCGACGCCCGCGACGACCAGCCAGATCGACGCCACCGCGAGGAACGCCTCCCGAGGACCGAGATCATCGTCCGGATCGCGGAGGGAGCGCAACCACCACCCCAGCGCGAGCGTCGTCGCGATCGCCGCGAGGAACGGAAGCGGCGACTCCCGGTAGTACAGCGCGACGAGCAGCGGGAAGGCCAGCGGGACCGTGAGATACAGGAGCACGTCTCCCGTGAGTCCCGCGCTCGCCCGCCAGTCGACGCGGATGGTTCGCCCGGACATCACGCCATCGACGCGAGTTTCGTCGCGAACGAGGTCTCGACGAGCACGATGATGCTGTCTCCGGGCTGTAACACGGTGTCACCGCGCGGCGTCACGTGTCGGCGGTCTCGGACGATCGCCCCGATGACGAACTTCGCGTCGATGTCGTCGACCAGCTCTGAGATCGGCCGTCCGACCAGCGCACAGTCCTCACTGAGCTCGAGCTCGAGGACCTCCGCTTGGTCGTTTTCGAGCACCGCGATGTTCTCTGCGACACTGTCGAAGGTGAACCGGGTGATCTCCTCGGCGGTCACCGTGCGGGGGTTGATCGCGACGTCGATGCCGATCTCCTCGAACACTGTGACGTAGTCCGCGCTGTCGACGACGGCGACGACGCGGTCCACGCCGAGCCGCTTTGCCAACACCGCCACGAGGAGGTTCCGCTCGTCGGATTCGAGCGCGGTGACGACGATGTCGGCCTCGTCGACGTGTTCGCGCGTCAGGAACTCCGTGTCCGTCGCGTCGTGTTCCATCACGACGGTGTTCGGCAGCCGCTCGGCGAGCCATCGAGCCCGCTCCGAATCCTGTTCGATGAGCCGCGCCGACAGCCCGCGTTTCTCCAGGATTCGCCCGGTCTGATACCCGATCTCGGTGCCGCCCACGACGACGATCTCGTCGGCCTTGTTCGGCGTCGCGTCGGGCGCGATGTCGTTCGCGAACTCCTGGACGCTCTCCGGGCTCCCGACGACCACGGCGCGGTCAGCCGGCTGAATGCGGGTGTCACCCCGGGGGATAATCATGTCGCCGTTGCGGAACAGCCCGACGAACGTGAGCGACTCGAAGCGGTCGGCCTCGGCGACCGTCTGGTCCGCGACCGGGCTCCCCTCGGCGACTTCGAACTCGGCCATCTGCACGAACCCGCCCGCGAACGGGTCGACGTCGATGGCGGCCGGGAGGCCGATGACGCGGACGATGTTCTCGGCGGTGAGCAGATCCGTACACACCATGAAATCGACGCCGAAGGCGCTGTCGTCGCGCTCCCACGTCTGGAGGTAGTCGGTGCTCTTCACGCGGGCGATAGTGAACTCGGCGTCGAACGTCTTCGCGGTCCCGCAGGCGACGAGGTTCGTCCGATCGTCGTCGGTACACGCGATGAAAATATCGGACTCCGCGACGTTCGCGCTCTGCTGGATCGGTGACGCCGTTCCGTCACCGGTGATCGTGAGCACGTCGTACTGGTACTTGATCTCCTCCGCTCTGTCGGCGTCGACGTCGATGACGACGACCTCGTGGTCGGGCGCGAGGGTGGCGGCGATACTCGTTCCGACCTCGCCTGCGCCGACGATGACCACGTGCATAGGCTCAGTGATTCACCCGACACTCAAGTTCGTTACTATCGGGAACCCGAAACGGAGTGACGGGAACGAAACGAAGCGAGGGGAAAAAAAGGGGAGATGCGAGGAGAAGCGACTACTGTCCGGTGCCGAACGAAGCCGGCTCTTCCCACGCGTTCCGTCCCGAGACGGTCCGCTGCGGGAACGGGATCGTGATATCCTCCTCGTCGAACCGCTGTTTGACCGCTTTGACGTAGTCCGCTCGAGCCTTCACGAAGTCCGAACGCGACGGGTCGTCGATCCAGATCCGCGACTGGAGTCCGACGTGTGAGTCGCCGAGTTCGGTCAGTCGTACCGAAGGAGCGGGATCGTTCAAGATCGCCTCGCTTCGTTCGGCCTCTTCAACGATGATCTCCGTCGCCCTGTCGATGTCGTCCTCGTAATCGATCCCGAAGACGAACTTCATCCGGAGCGTCTTCTTCGCGACAGGATTCTTAACGACGTCGCCCGTGAGCACGGCGTTCGGTACCGTGAGAAGCTCGTTATCGAACGTTCGGACGCGAGTGACGCGGAACGAGATGTCTTCCACGATCCCCGAGTTGTCGTCCCACTCGATCCAGTCGCCGATGCGGAACGGCTTGTCGGTGTAAATGAACACGCCCGCGACGAAGTTCTTGATCACGTCCTGTAACGCGAAGCCGATCGCGAGCGTCGCCGCGGCCGCGATCGTCGCCAGCGACCGCAGGAAGTCCTCGTAGCCGGCTGCACCGAAGGCGATCGTGAGCCCGAGGAACAACACGAGGAAGGTGGCAATCTTGTTTAGCGGGCGTCGCGCGTGCGTGTCGAGCCCCTGCTTGTCGAGGAGCCGCTCGACGAGCGGGTTGAAAACCGCTTTGTTGACCACGTAGGTCGCGACCATGACCACGAGGAAGATCGCCGCCGACACCACGAGCCCAGCGAGCGGTCCGAGGAACGGCTCCAACGCGTCGGTGACTGGGGCAATTGGGGACGTTCCGAGCGTTGCCGTCACGGCTGCCATCAATGGAGCACCGCCGTGTTGCCGCGCGTCTCGACGAGGTCCGCGTTTACCGCGTCCGCGAGCTCAGCTGCGAGCTCGTCGGTCGTGGTGCCGCCGCGAGCCGCCCGCAGGAACTTCACCTTCACGAGCTTTCGGTCGTCCAGCTGATCGGCCAGTTCGTCGACGACGGCATCGACGCCGCTCTTCCCGACCCAGACGGTGACGTCGAGGTCGTGTGCTTCCTTTCGAAGCTGTTGGTCGCTCATACCCGGTGGAATCGCCCGCGCGCATTGAAGCTTGAGGTTTCGGTCGTGCGCTGCGACGACAGGTGAGACCCCGTATTCCAGGATCCGCACTCAGCGCCGATCTCGTTCCGTCTCCCGACTCCGCTCTGCGTCCCCATCTCGACTCCGTGCTGCGTCCCCATCTCGACTCCGTGCTGCGTCCCCATCTCGACTCCGCTCCACCCACTCCGCGGCGTCCTCGAGCGTCTCCGTCTCCAACAGCCGGTCGAGTTTGCGCTCGAACTGCTCGTCGGTGAGGTCGCCGTTGGCGTACCGGCTCCGGAGGCGTTCGAGCGCGTCCGCGGTGTCCTCAGTATCTGACTCGTCGGCCGCGGACAGACTCTTTTCGGCGTGGACCGATTCGTCCTCTTCGTCGAACAGCATCGCGACGACTGGAACGATGACGATGTATCCGAACAGCATGAACCCGAGCCACCAGTTGAAGCCGAGCATCAGCGCCGCCAGCCACGTTCCGGTCACGGTCACCGCCGCGATCCCGCTCGCGTTCCGCTTGAACCGGTCGCCGAAGGAGGGGGTCGTCATCACCGGAGATGTCAACGTCGGCACTCAAAACCGTATCGCCCGTCGACTCCCTCCACCGGCAGACCTAGAGGCCGTCGTCGAGCCCGAGCCCTACTCGGTCACCGTATCGATCCCAGACGACGACCAGCGACGGGACGAGGAGGATCGACGCCAGGTATGCGTACAACACGCCGAGCGCGAGCAACACGCCGAAGTCCCTGATAAGGGGGATCACCGCGAGCCAGAGGACGCCGAGCCCGGTGACCGTCGTGAGCATGCTCCCGGTGAGCGCGCCGCCGGTGCCGGTGATAGTGATATCGAGGGCCTCGTCGACCCCCTTCCCGGCCTTGAACTCGTCGACGAAGCGATGGACGAAGTGAACGGTGTAATCCACGCCGAGTCCGATCGAAACGGAGAGAATCGGCGCGTTGATCGGCGTCAAGGGGATGTCGAGGAGGCGCATCGAGCCGACGAGTAGCCCGATTGTCACGAACACGGGGACAAGATTGAGCAGGCCGTACACCGCTTTTCCTTCCAGATACGCGTACGACAGCGCGAGGAATATCGCGGTGAGAATGAACGCGGCGAACAGACTTCGGATCGCGGAGTCGGTGAGGAGGTCGATCACGGCCTCGTTGACGACCAGCTCACCGGTCGGGACTGCTTCGAGCGGCGTCCGCTCGGCAAGCGCCCGCACGTCCGCAACGGCCTCCGAGTTATCGGCTCCCGGTCGGATCGTATAATCGATCCGAGCGCTACCGCGATCCGCGGCGAGGTACCCCCGAGCTTGTCCCTCGGCAGGCGAGTCGAGCAGCTCGTCGTACACCTCGTCGACGTTGCGGTCGGGGACGCCGGTCCCGAGCCGATCGTTACGCTCGACGATATCCCGGAAATCGGGGTCCTGTGCCGCGTGATCGTCGATAACGGTCACGATGCTGGTCGACTCCGCGCGACGCTCGGTGGTCGTCTCGAAGGTGTCCGGCGGGTTTCGCGTGGTCCGATCGATCAGCTCCAGGGCGTCGTCGTCTCTGACCGACTGGTCGATATATAGCGTGACGGAGCCGACGAAGTCCTGCTCGAACTCCTCTTCGAACAGCGTGAGCACCCGCAAGAACGTGTACTCGGTCGGTGCGAACGGCTCCGGGAGGTTCGAGTACGTCTCCAAGCGGTCCTCGTCCGGGAAGAACGCCTCTTCGGAGAACTCGGTATTCACGCCGGTCCCGTACGCGGCCCCGGCGATGCCGCCGACAAGGATCACCGCGACGACGGCAACCGGCGCGATCCGCGAGAGGTCGACGCCGACTCGGAGAACGTTTCCGAGCCGGGAGCCGCCCGAGCCCAACGGTGTCGTCCCGAACTCCGGGATCGGGAGTCGTTCGCGCCATCTATCTATCAACACCTTCGCAGCGGGGAGGTAGATCCCGAAGACGAGTAGCGTGAAGATGATGCCGGCGGCGGCGACGATTCCGAAGTCTCGATTCGGCTCGAACGGACTCACCACGTTCGAGACGAGCCCGAACACCGTCGTGATCGTCACGAGCAGAAAGGCGATAAGCAGCTGATCGGTCGTCGTGCGCATCGCGGACGCGATCCCGAGCCCGCCCAGCCGCTCCTCACGGTAGCGGTTGACAATATGGATCCCGAAGTCGATCCCGACCGCGAGTAGCAAGGGGAAGACGGTGATAAGGGAGTCGGAGAAGGGGATCCCCGCATATCCCATAAACCCGAACGTCCAGAGGATGGACATCAGGAGCGCGGAGAGCCCAATTCCCATATCAATGGGGTCGCGATACGCGAACACGAGAAAGAAGAGAATGAGGAGGACCGCCGCAGGAAACACAATGATTGCGGTATCGCCCAACAGCGCGGCGATCTCCGACTGCAATATCCCGTCTCCGAAGAGAATAGCGTTGTCGCCGGGTTCGTTGCCCGGAACCGATCCGACGACATCGATGCTCTCCGTCTGCAGCTGCGTCACCCGGGCTGTCGTGGCCGCGTCGGGAAGATCGTAGGTGACCCCGACGATCGAGGTGCCGGCTCGCTGGGCGGTCGGGTTGTAGTCGACGGACACCTGCGCGGCGATGGCGCCCGACTCGTCAGCATCGGAGATGGCGCGCCGCAGCTCTGATGGCGTCGACTCCGCGACGGCGTCTCGACGCTCCGTTGCGGTCTCGGCTGTCGGATCGAGCTGTGTTGCGACCGCGTCGGCGTGGCTTGACGTCGAACTCACCCGGAGCGTCGAGCGCGATTCGAGTCGGTGTTGGGTCTCCAGTATCCGTGTCAGTGCCGTCCGGGAGAGCACGTTGTCGTCGGAAACGATCAGCTGTGCACTGGTCGCCGATCCGCCGATCGAGGTCTCGAACTCCTCGTCGATGTCGTCTAACGCCTGTTGTGCGGGGATGTCCTGCGTGAACTGGTCCGCACCGGCGCTCGTGGTGATGCCCGCGAGCCCACCGACTGCGACGAGGCTGACGAGGAGAAAGACCGCGATGACCGTGACCGGCCGTTCGGTGACGAGCTTGTCGACGCGCTCGACGAACCGGTCGGCTGCGGTCACGGTCGCCTCCGCCGCCGAGCGGCCGGTTCCCCGAGCAGTGCACCGAATCGCAAGCCGGGTCGCACGCTCGTTCGCACGGACGAGTGGTCGATCATTCGATTACCGCCGCCGGTACCACACGACTGCTCCCGCGCTCGCGACGACCACGAGCAGCCCGACGACGAGTACCGTGGTCGGCAGCCCGCCGTCGTCGGTCGGCTCGGTCACTTCGATCGCAACTTGCGTGATGTCGGAGATCCGGTCGTTACCCCGCTCATCGTCGTAGCGGAAGTCCAGCTCTATCGGGTGATTCTCGACGCTGGCGTCCTGGGCGGCAGCCACTTCGAACCATATCTCGGTCGACTCGCCCGGCGCGAGCTCGGAGACAAACGCGTCGTCGTTGACGGCGGTGAGCGGGCTGTCGGCGTACAGTCCCGCGTTGATCGACGACAGCGTCTCCGGTCGCTGATTCGTGATCTCGAACGTGATCCGCCGGGTCTCGCCGGCCGGGATCGTCGGATCGTCGGCGACGAGAGAGAACTCCGGCTGACGCGGGGCGACCTCGACGCGGCGAGTCTCGTCTACGGCGATGGTCGCGTCGCCGCTCGTATACTCGGTCGTGAAGCGGAACTGCCGCGGTCCGGGGTCCGCGTTCCCACTCACGTCGGCGTCGAACGCGAACTCGACGGAGTCACCGGCGGGGACTTCCGGCAGGGCGTACCGGGTCTCGCCGAGGCTCACTCGGCTGCTCCCGGAGTCGGCGACTACCACCGCGTCGTCAACATCGAGCGGACCCTCATTCGTGAGCGTCCCGCTGACGGTCCCCGAGTAGCCGACTTCGAGCGTTCCCTCGACGTCGTCCAGTGCGAACGACTGCTCGGGTATCGGCACCACGCCCGCCCGCGAGGACGGAGATGCCGATTCGATACCGTCGCGGTCGCGGTAGTCGACCGTCGTCGAGAGCGCGTAGGCACCGTCGCCGAACGCGGAGGTAACGGTCGAATCGAACGTAACGGTCCGGTTCTCTCCCGGCTCCCAGTCTCCGACGAACGATTCGCCGCTACCGTCGGCGATGACGGCCTCGGTTCCGGTCGTACTCCCGGTGACGACCGCATCGCGGGCGATCTCATCGCCAACGTTCTCCATCGTCACGGTCACGTCGCCGCCGCCGCCGACCTGCGCGTCGGTGTCGGTGTCGAGGATCGCGAATCGGGCGCCGTCGTCGACGACAATCGTGACGTCGAACCGGTCGATACCGCGGCGGTCGTTATGGCTGTTGAACTCCGGAATCACTTCGGAGGTGTACCGATATCGGGCCGTAACTTCGACCTCGTACTCTCCGTCAGGCACGTCATCGGGGACCGTAACGTCGAGAGGCACCGAGACGGGACTCGCGTCGGTCCGGACATCACCGACTGCCGTCTCACCGTCACCGACAGAGACGGGGACATCGTCGTCGTCGACTTCGAGCGTGAGCCCGCGCGCAGTCGTCACGCGGGGATCGAGATCGTTACCGAAATCCATCTCTCCCGTATTGAGGATATCCACGGTGACAGAGGATTCAGCGCCGCTGGGGACGGTCCGTTGTGACAAAAAGAGGTCGAGAACCGGAGCGCCACGGATCTGTCGGTCGGTGGTCTGCGCGTTGACCCCTTCGACTCCGCTCGCGCCGGTGAGCGCAGCGTATCCCGCGTCTTCGCCGTCACCGGCAACTGGATCGGCAGCGCTAGCGAGCGCGACACCGGCGAGGAGGACACCGACCGCCAGCAGGGCGAGCGCGAGCGGAACAAGTCGATACGCTCGGCTCATTCCACTACTCCCCAAGCCCTTCCGGAGGGACCGAAGCCGCGACCCGCGGGGTGGCCTCCGTCCGCATCGAATTCAGTCATACGGCCATGTTCGGCGCTCTAAACATAAACGTATTGAATGAACGTTCAATCAAGAGGGATATATAGCTGGCCGGGAGAGATAACGCATGCACGACCCGTTCGCGGAGCCGACGGACACCCGGCAGGCCATCCTCGGAGCGGCCTATCGCGCGCTCTGTGAACACGGATACGCCGACATCACGATCAGCCGGATCGGCGAGGAGTTCGACAAGAGTCCGTCGCTCGTGTATCACCACTACGACGGGAAAGACGACCTGCTACTCGATCTCCTCGAATTCCTTCTCGATGGGTTCGAAGAATCGATTTCGACGGGGGCGTTCGAGCTCTCCCCGCGTGAACGAATTGACGCGTACATCTCGGCGACGACCGACCCCGACGGCCTCGACGACGATTTCGCCCCGGACGGGCGGTTTCTGACGGCGATGGTGGAACTCCGCGCCCAGGCCGCGAGCGACGACGACTACCGCGATCACTTCGATCGCAGTGATCGGGTGTTTCACGCGTTCCTCGAGCAGTCCGTTCGGGAGGCTGCCGCCGAACTGGCGCCGTCAGATCACGGGTCGCCCACCACAGATCCGATCGAGCCTGCGGAGGCCGCAGCGACGCTCCAGACGCTCTCAGTCGGCGGCATGTTTCGCTGGGCGACGACGACTGACCGAGAGTGGGTCGACCGCTCGCGGACAGGAGCACAGCGATATCTAGAGACGGCGCTTCCACGAATCGATCCCGACGAGTAAGCGGTCGATGTTCGAGCGGGTCGTGGTGGGCCCTCAGCGCTCGATATCGCGGTTCGCGTCCATCCGTGTCACTTCCGCTTCGAGCCACTCCCGAAGCCATTTCACGCGTTTGATCCGCTGGTGAGCGATGCTTTCTGCGGTGTCAGAGACGACGCGCTCCGTGTGATCCTGTGCACGCTGCAACACTCGGTCGACCATCATTGCGGCGTCCATGTGGGTGCGTGACTCGTACCCCATCCGGAGGAGCATCAGCACGGCACCGTTCGCGCCGACCTTGTCGAGCACGTCGGCTTCGATCAGACATCGGCTTTCCAAGGAGACGTTGTCGAGATCACCCATATACGAGTGATCGACGACCGCGCTACACACCTCTTCGATGAACGATTCGGGGTAGTTTCCACGACTCTTGAGGTACTCGCGGGCGACCCGCGCGCCCGCCTCGGCGTGAACGTCCTGTTCCACCTCCAGCTTGGCGACGTCGTGGAACACGGCGGCCACGCGGACCACGTCGACATCGGCGCCCTCCGCCTCGGCGATCTCGGCCGCGAGGTCGACGACGTTGAGGATGTGATTGAATCGGTAGTCGGCAGAATGCCAAGGATACCATCGCATCCGGCCGCCATCGTCCTCGCTCTCGACGCTAGCTGCGAGGTAATCTCTCACAAACCCTTTCATCTCCGCGAAGTCGTCGTCGCTCACCTCCGTTTCCTTAATTTCGACGCCCACGGGGACCACCTCGGACGAAAAACTCGTAATTCATTACCGTAACCGAGGAGCGTTTCGTTCTTAGTCGTTACGACGAGGGGCCATCCGGCGGCTGCGAGGGGCACGCGACTGATAAGGGCGGGTTACCGGTCGAAATCGACTGCTACCACGTTCTCGCTCACGTGGAGGTAGGTGATGGGATTCTGGCCGGCACCGCCGACGATCGGAATACTGAGATCTGCGAGCGACTCGTCGTGTTCGATTGTGAACGCGTTGTCTCCCGTTGTCAGGCTATTAAATACAAAACCGCCGCGGAGCGTCACACTTCCACTGATCTCCGTATCCGAGTTCGGGGCGTAAACGACTGCATCAATCTCGGGAGTTCCCGCCGTATCCTCAAGGAAGCCTTCACGAACGTAAAACTGATTTCGCTGGGCTTCGGTCG
>LKMY01000020.1 GCA_001564205.1 Nanohaloarchaea archaeon PL-Br10_U2g5 | reverse complement strand
TCCTCACCGTTCTCATCCTCATCATCGTCTCCGTCCTCACCGTTCTCATCCTCACCGTTCTCGTCCTCACCGTTCTCGCCGTCCTCGTCGTCTGCCGCCTCAACGGTCAGTATCCCTGTTGCGAAGTCGTCATCGGTGGAGACGACGTACTCGTACTCATCGGGCTCAAGTCCGTCGGTGGCTATCCCTTCGTAGTCGAGCGCTATCGACTCGCCACCATCGAGCTCCACGTCTTGGTCACTGATCAGATCACCGGCGAGGCGGAGTTCGACCGGCTGCACACCTGAGAGTTCACCGACGTTCTCGATCGTCGCAGAGACGTCGAACTGCTCTCCTTGCGTGACGGTTTCTGCCTCCGGATCGAGTTCGGCGACGATGAACTCGGCCTCTTGGGCCGCTTCGACGGTCAGTGTCCCCGTTTCGGAGTCGTCATCGGTGAACACACCGTGCTCGTACTCACCGGGTTCGAGCCCCGAGGTGTCGATCGCCTCGAATGCTATCGTCTCGGATGCCCCTCCATCGAGTTCAAGCGATCGGTCCTGGATCGCTTCGTCGTCGATTCGGAACTCGACCGTTTGCGTGCCCGACGCCTCGCCGACGTTTTCGACGATCGCAGAGACGTCGATCAGGTCCCCACGGTTGACGGTCACATCCACGGGATCAAGGTCCGAGACCGCAAACTCCGGCGGACGCAACACGATTAGCGTTGCCGTCTCGGAATCGTCTTCGGTAAAGACGCCGTGTTCGTACTCGTCGGGGTCCAGTTCGCTCGTGTCGATATCCTCGAAGGTGACCCGGCTCGAATCGCGTCCGTCGAGCTCCAACTCCTGGTCAGCGATGGTCGTGTCGTCGATCCGAAACTCGACAGTCTGCGTCTCGGAAACGTCGCCGACGTTTCGGATCCTCGCGGAGACATCGATCAGATCGCCCTGCGTGACGGTCACGTCCTCCGGGTCGAGGTCAGAGACTCTGAACTCCGCCGGTCGTAACACGGTGAGCGCCCCCGTCTCGGAATCGTCTTCGGTGAACACCCCGTATTCATACTCGTCTGGATCGAGGTCCTCCGTGTCGATATCCTCGAATCGAACCCGGGTCGACGAACGGCAGCGTAGCTCCAGGTCGCGCTCTGCGACCACATCGCCGTCGATACGGAGTTCGACGGTTTGGGTCTCGGTGACGTCACCGACGTTTCGGATCCGCGCGGACACGTCGATCGCTTCGCCGCGAACCACTTCGATACCGTCCGGGTCCAGTCCGGAAACGGTGAACTCCGCCGGGACCGGTTCGAGGTCGGTCTCCTGGCCGAAGTCGAAGCCGCGGATTTGTCCGCGAATCTCCCCGCCCGGATTGTGGACCGTATGGACGTTGACGTAGTACGCCTCCGGATCGTCGAGGATGGCTTCGACGAGCTCGGGGTCGTCGACGATGGTCCCTTCGATCAGCGGGGTGTCCGGACGGGTCGTGAGCGGATCGCCGTCACCGCTTCCGTCTACTTCCTCGGTGTATCCGAGAAGCGGTGCGACGACCGGTCCCTCTTCTCCCCGTTCGCCCTCGTGGATATGCGCCTGTGTGACACACTCGATATCTTCGAGCACGAGATCGATCACCAGCGTTCCCGCTTCACCCGGCATCAGGTGGGCACACCCGCTCGCGTCGGTTTCGATGCCTGCTTGGTTCCCTGACAGGACGGCGACGTATGCTTCCAGGATGTCCTCTGGAGGCCACCCTTCCGATTCGTCATCTGTTTGCGCTCGCACCTGACCGCTGGCTTCCGAACCGAGTGCGCTGAGGCCCGCACCCGTTGCGAGCCCTCCCATCACCGATCGTCGTCTATACGTTCTGTTCCCCACGGGCGTTTCAGTCGGCTCATTAGACATTGCATCCGATATACGCAGATCAATCGTTTAGACATATAGCGGCTATTTATGATAATCTGTAATTTCACAAAAACGCGATCTGACGGCGACAACGTCGGTACACGAGACCGTGAATAAGCTGATCCAAGCGGTTCACGTGTGGACGTTTCCGCGTCATCGCTGGACCGGTTTGCTGACGGCTTACCCTCGATTCAGCTCGGCTTATACAGAGCGAGGAGCATACCCGCGCCTTTGGGCGCGGGAGGATCTCAAGGGTGACCGTTTCGATTGGATTCCCGTCTTGGTAGCTGTCGCACGGAATGAACTACATCGGCTGGAGTCGTTCGACACACGGGACACCGTCGTACCGTCTCCAGATGTTCCCGCAAATCGACAGTGTGCAATCTCGATTTCGAAGTCGAACTGGCGTTTAACCGGTTGCAGGCCCGGCCAGTAGCCGGCGAACAGGAAGAGCACGGATCACGTCGCAGCCGGTGAAACGGTGATTCAGAGGAGTATCGAAACCACGGCCAGCACGAGGAAGATGATGACGAACCACTTCGCGACGGTCATGCTGATCCCAGCGATACCGCGTGCGCCGAGTACCGCTGCGACGATTGCGATGATAAAGAATACTATTGCCCAGCTCAGAAAGTCGCCGGAGAACTGTAGTGGCGTTATCCCACTGAGTACTGGTAGCAGCTGGTGTTCGACTGTCGTGACGAGCTCATTGGTAACCATACTTCAGATGCGTAGCGGTCACCGTTAGTTATGCAGCATAAATTCCGATCGGCGGCGAGTAGGACGGCCTTTGTGGGACAGCTTCGGTCTCGAATGCCAATGAGCGTTGCCACGACCGCACAGAAAACAACGAGAGGAGGGAAACACGACTGACAGGCTAGCTTACGGTTCTACACGCAAACGCAGAGGCTCTCGATCGCCGCGCGTTTCAGGGTGTAACGCTGTTCGTACCGCTTGTTGAGACTTCGGTTACCCCAACCGTCTGGTACTCTCAACTGACCGGATGGTGTAAAAACGGAGATCCACACGAGCGCCACGTTTCAGCGACGCGCGTTCGCGTTTGATATCGCCAATACCAATATATACTACCCAAACCGGACAGTGTGTTCACCGTGGCTGACAGCGGTGTCGCTCCGCAGTGGTGTGCCGTATCGAGCCAATTTTGGCGGTTTACAGACCGAGCTCGTCTGTTAGCCCTTGCATCACCTTCGACTCGGCGCGAGAGAGATGCTCCCACACTGTCGTTGAACCAAGGTCGAGCGCCGTGGCGACATCCTCAACGCCGGTTCCACCGCCGTGGTCGTAGTAGCCTAACTCGATTGCGGCTGCCAGCACCTCGCGCTGGCGGTCTGTGAGGTCCTCGAGGAAGCGAGTTAACTCCAACTGTGGCGGACGCTCAATCTCGGAGAGTGCTACGTTGCGTGCGAGCGTTACCTCGTTACCGCCGCGTTCGAGCGACCGTATCACGGCCGAGAGGTCGTCGTTGGGGTCGAGATACAGCGTCCACCGCTCGACACCGCCGTTGATCGTGGTCCCCGTTCGATAGTGGATCCCGAGATCAGAGAGGCGTTCGGAGATGCTGTCCCACGCGTCGGCGTCGACGGTGAGCGCTACGTACGCGTGGTCACCCGCCAATGGAGAGAGCGGCTCCGCCTCGATCACCGAATCCGCCTCGCGAAACGCGGAGAGGAAACCCTCGATATCGGCAGTTGGCCCCCGAATCTCGATAATCCGTTTCCGCTCCGTAGTTCGTCCCGTCATTGAGGAGACCGACCGCAGTGTCACCTCTGGAAACCGTGCGCTCACCTCGCACTCCGGCTCCCCGTTGTGGCGAATATGTAACGTCACCTCGCGCATACCGTCGCCAGACTGCCGCTGCTCAAATCGGTTTCGCCTGGCGTCGAGTGGGTCGCAGCGACTCGTCCGGACTCTCCACAAATGAACAAACGATCGATAATATCTCTATAATGTGTTGTTACACACAGAGATGTGGCGCCTGCATTGGACAACAGGTACACATATCGAGGAGGTGCGGAAATATTCGGTGTAACACTCATTATGGTAAAAGATAAAACGACATGTGACCGCATGTCACAAAATTTCGAGTCCGAAGCGCTTTCAGGTCCCCGTGTGAGCAGGCGTACCGCAGCGAAACTGTTCGGAGCGGCCGGTATTACGAGCCTCGCTGGCTGTACCGGCGGCGGCAACGGCGACGAGGGCGACGAGGAGGCGCCCCCATCGGATATCGACGAAGAGACCCTACACGGCGGGCGGCTGGCCGCCGGTTGGTACCTCGGCGAAGTGGGTGATCTGTACCCCGCACACATCAGTGTCGGCCAGTATTTCCAGATCTCGGCGAACATCTTTAACGGACTCGTCACTCTGAATGAAGACATTGAGATCGTCGGTGATTTAGCGACCGACTGGACGGTGTCGGAAGACGGGCTCCGTTACGAGTTCGAGCTTCGCGACGATGTCACGTTTCACAACGGCGAAGCGTTCACCGCCGAAGACGTCGCATACACGATCACGCACAATATCGAGACTGAGGCACCGCAGGCCTCCCGATTAGCGGACCTCGAGCCCCCCTCGGAGGGTGGCGTAGAGATTATCGACGACTACACCGTCGCACTCAACTTCGAGAGTCCGAACGCGGCGACTCTCGCACACCTCACTCGCGGTCCCGGCCGTGTCGGTTCGATCATCAACCAGACTGCACTCGAGGAGATGGGTCACGACCAGTACTCACTGGAGCCGGTCGGAACCGGTGCGTTTCAGGTGACCGAACATGAAGTAGGTTCGGAGATCACTCTCGATGCCCACGAGGACTACCACGAGACCGACGCGGACGGAAACGCTCTTCCGTACCTCGACGGCGTCGATATTCAGATGATCCCCGAACCAGGGACTATCGTGAACGCGCTCCAGTCGGGTGATATCGACTTCGCAAATCTGGTACCCCTCGAGAACGTCGACGAAGTCGAAGGGAACCCGGATGTCGAGACCAGCGGGGTCGTCGGCAACGGCTGGCTCGGTTTCGCGATGAACCACGAACGCGAGCCGTTCGACGACGTCGAGGTTCGTCAAGGGCTCGCGAAAGCGATCGACACCGAAGCGCTCGCACAAAACGCCTACTTCGGTTACGCCGAGCCCGCGACGGGCGTGTTCGGTCCGCTTCCGGAGTGGGCCGCCCGTCCGAACGAGGAGAAGGACCAGACACAGGCGTACGATCCCGAGGAGGCGGCGTCGATGCTCGACGGAACCGAGCTCGCTGAGTCTGAGGACGAGTTCCAGATCATGCAGACCAACGAGAACCTGCGAGCGGCCCGGACGATCGCCAACCAGCTGTCGGACGTCGGCGTCGACGTCGAACTCGACCAGGTGACGGACTCAACCTACTGGGAGCGCTACGCCAGTGGGGATTACGACATGACCGTCTCCGGGAGTGTTCAAAAGCCCGACCCCGAGGAGTCCGTGTGGAACTTCTATCGGCTCTCCGACATCGACGGTGTCTGGAACTGGAACAACTACGAGAGCCAAGAGGCTCACGACTTGCTCGGCGAACAGCGTGCGACGCCCGACCTGGAGGACCGCGCGGCAGTACTCCACGAGCTTGAGGATCTGCTCATCCGCGACGTCGCCGATGCGTATCTCGTCCACGATGAGGATGTTGCGGGTTACCGGTCGGACGTTCACGGGTTTACCCACATCCCGTCGTTCCTCCGTAACTTCCACGGCGTCTGGATCGAGGAATGAGGAGGTACGTCGCGAAGCGCGTCCTGCACGCCATCTTCGTGATGTGGCTCGTCGCGACCGTCGTCTTTTTCGGGCTCCGGGCGATCCCTGGTGGGCCGATCCGGGCGATGCTCGGCCCGGAGGCGACCCCGTCAGCAGTCGAGTCGCTCCGGACTCAGCTCGGGCTCGACCAGCCGCTATACGTCCAGTACGCCGAATGGTTCTCCGGGATGCTTGCCGGAGACCTCGGAACGAGCATCACGACCGGGCAGGAGATCACCACGCTGATCGCCGCGGCGTTCCCACGTACGTTCTCAATCGCGATCGTCGGTGTGATCGTTGGTCTCGGCTTGGCGATTCCCGCCGGGATCGTGAGCGCGACGCGGAAACACGAGCCCGCCGACTACGTCGCCACCGTCGCGGCGTTTCTCGGGCTCTCGATGCCAGCCTTCTTCATCGGGATCCTGCTCGCGCTCGTGTTCGGCGTTCGTCTCGGCCTGTTACCGATCTTTGGCTACACGCCGATCGGCGAGGGGTTCGTCCCGTGGCTCCGATCGATCATCCTCCCCGGCATTGCGGTCGGACTGCCGTACGCCGCGATCGTGATGCGGATGATGCGCTCGTCCCTGCTCGAAACGATGAACGAACCGTACATGACGACGGCCCGCGCGAAGGGGATCGACTCCCGCGTACAGCTGTACAAACACGCAATGCAAAACGCGCTTATCCCGGTCGTAACCGTTGCAGGGATTCAGGTCGCACTGATCCTCGTCGGCTCCGTCACCGTCGAGATCGTCTTCGGGATCCAAGGAATCGGTAGGATGCTCGTTGACTCCATCATCGACCGGAACTACCCCGTGACGCAGGCGGTCATTCTGCTGGTCGCAGCCATCATGGTGTTCGCAAATCTCGCGGTCGACATCCTGTACACGTTCATCGATCCGCGGATCCGGTACGGAGGTGAGCCATGACCGACTACGAGACGACCAATGACTGCGGTGGAACCGACAGTGATCGAGTCGACACCGACGGCGGAGTCGACGCCGAGTACCCGGGTGCTGCGCCCCCGGAGCGGTTCCGAGACGATGGGTTCGTGGAGCCGCGCCGCACGTTCCGCGAGCGGCTCGTCACCGGACTCGGAAACGACCGGAAAGCGCTTGCCGGGGCGGTCGTTGTGGTCGGCTTCATCGCTACTGCGCTCTTTGCACCGATAATCGCGCCGTACGACCCAAACACGACGTTTACGATCCTCCAAGAGCCGGCGACGAGTTCGACGACCGCCGACGGAGAGTTCTTCCATATCCTGGGCACCGACTCCTTCGGTCATGACGTGCTCTCACGGATCGTGTACGGTGCCCGCGTGTCGCTGCTCGTGGCGGCCGCGACCGTACTGTTTGCGTTCACCATTGGCACTGTGATCGGCACGGTCGCCGGCTACTACGGCGGCTGGGTTGACAGCTTACTGATGCGATACATCGACTTCCAGTGGGCGTTTCCGACGCTTATCCTCGCGGCCGGCATCATCGCGTTCGCCGGCGGGCTGGGTGTCTGGAACGTGATAATCGCTATCGGCGTCGCGTTTATCGACGACTTTGCCAGACTCGTGCGCGGCGAGGTGTTATCGATACGCGAAGAGGAGTACGTGATGGCTGCGCGGGCGGTCGGCATGGGTGACACGCGGATCATGTCGAAGGAAATTCTCCCCAACGCTGTCGCGCCGATAATCGTGCAAGTGACGCTGATGATCCCCCTGGCGATCCTCGCAGAGGCGGGGCTCTCGTTCCTCGGGCTCGGCGTCACGCCGACGACCCCCACGTGGGGGTTGATGCTGTCGGAGGGTCGCCAGTTCATCTCGCAGGCCTGGTGGATCTCCATCTTCCCCGGATTCGCGATCATGATCACCGTACTCGCATTCAACATGTTCGGCGACGGGCTCCGTGACGTCTTCGACGTCAAGGAAGGCGAGGTGAGCGACCGATGAGTTCGGCGCACTCCCCGTCCGGCTCGGCCGACGCCGATGAGGAATCGCTGCTCGATATCGCTGGACTTCACACGGTGTTTCACACCGACCGAGGAACCGTTCGGGCCGTCGACGGCGTGGACCTGTCCCTCAACTCCGGCGAGATCGTCGGGCTCGTCGGAGAGTCCGGCTCTGGAAAGAGCGTACTCGCGCGCTCGATCATGGGACTTATCGATGACCCTGGTGAGATCGCCGACGGCGACGTTCGACTCAACGGTGAGTCGCTCGTCCACGCCGAGGAGTCGCGGCTCAACGAGCTCCGCGGCGGGACGGTCTCGATGGTGTTTCAGGATCCGATGCACAGTCTCAACCCTACCCTCTCGGTTGGCGAGCAGATTGCCGAGACGGTTCGGCTCAACCAGGACATCGGCGAATCCGTCTCGCTACCCGCAGAAATCAAACGGAAGATCCTCGGCGCGGCTGAAAACAGCGAAGCGTGGCGCCGGGCGATCGAGATGTTAGAGGCGGTCCAGATCCCCGAACCCGCAGCGCGTGCCGGCGACTTCCCACACGAGTTCTCCGGCGGGATGCGCCAGCGGGCCATGCTCGCAATCGCGCTGTCGTGTGAGCCCGATCTGCTGATCGCCGACGAGCCGACGACCGCGCTCGACGTAACGATCCAAGCAGGAATCCTCGACGAACTCCGCGCGCTGAAAGACGCGTTCGACACGACGATTCTCCTCATCACGCACAACCTCGCGGTGGTCGCAGAGGCATGCGACCGGGTGAACGTCATGTATGCAGGTCGTATCGTCGAGCGCGCGCCCACAGACGTGCTGTTCGAAAACCCATCGCACCCGTACACGCAGGGGTTGATCGCCAGTACTCCCCGCGTCGACCATCCCGATGCCGACCTGCAGCCGATTCCCGGGAGCGTCCCGGACGGGATCGGCGAACAACCGGCCTGTAAGTTCGCAAAGCGCTGTCCGGAGGCGAAACCCGAGTGTTACGAGCGGCCGCCCGACTTCCGACCCGTGGGTGCGTCCCACGAGGCGGCGTGTCTCCGACGCGGCCCGACGGAGGATCGGCTATGAGCGTCGGCACGGCTGACGACGCGCTGGTCCAAGTACGTGAACTACGCAAGTACTACCCGCAGGCGGACGGGATTCTCGACAAGCTCGTCGGAGAGTCCACGAGCGTGAAGGCGGTCGACGGCGTGGACCTCGCGATCGAACGGGGCGAGACGCTAGCGGTCGTCGGGGAGTCGGGCTGCGGCAAATCAACGCTTGGTCGAACCGTTCTCAACTTGGAGGATGTCACCGACGGAGCGATCGAGTTCGACGGCGACGAGATCGCCAACCTGTCAGACCGAGATATGCGACCGTATCGACGCCGTATGCAGATGATCTTTCAGGATCCCCTTGCGTCGTTGAATCCGCGTCAGAGCGTCGGATCGATCCTGACCGCCCCGATGGAGGTCCACGGGATCGGAGACGACAACGCCGATCGACTGGAGCGCGCGCGGGACCTGCTCGAGCGTGTCGGACTCGAGCGCGGTCACGTGGACCGCTATCCGCATCAGTTCTCCGGCGGCCAACAGCAACGGGTCGCCATCGCCCGCGCGCTGACCGTCGAGCCGGAGTTCCTCGTCGCCGACGAGCCGACGAGCGCGCTCGATGTGAGCGTCCAAGCACAGATCCTCAACCTGCTGGAGGAACTGCAAGCAGAGCTCGACATCGCACTACTGTTCATCACTCACGATCTCTCGGTCGTGCGCCAGGTCGCCGACCGCGTCGCAGTCATGTATCTCGGAGAGATAGTCGAAACCGCCCCGACCGAACGGCTGTTCGCCGATCCGGCGCACCCGTACTCCGCGGCGTTGCTCTCGGCGGTGCCTCGGATCGACCCAGCGACTCGGACGGATCGAACCCTGTTGACAGGGACGGTTCCATCACCGATCGATCCGCCGTCGGGCTGTCGATTCCACACCCGGTGTCCGGCGGTGATTCCCCCGGACGACTGGGGAGGTGACCAGTCTGCGTTCCGCGCGGCATTCGCCTTCCGGAACCGTCTTCTCGACGGCGAGGTCGACCCGGAGGCGGCCGCGGCCCGTCTCGACACCGGGGATGTCGACGCGATCGCGACGTACCTCGTCGAGCAGTCGCTTCAAACGGACCTCGATGCGCTACCGGAAGCGGCCGCCAAGACCGTGTCCGAGGCCGCCCGTCTCGCGGCGACTGGAGCGGACACCGACGCGGCAGACCTCGTCGCAGACGCGTTTATTTCCCCGTGTGAGACAGAGCGTCCGCGACGGGTCGCCGCGAGGGACGGCATCGCGACCGGCGACATCGACGTTGCGGTCGGCGTGGATGCCGGATGGGCGGCGTGTCACCGGAACGATCCCGAGGGGCCAGGCACCGTCGTCGTCGACGACTGAGCTCACTGCGATCGGACGGTCTTTCGGGAGCCGTGATCGAACCGAATCGGAGACTGTGTGACGAGCGGTCAACCACCCGCAGCCGCTCGACGAGCGGTCTACACTCTGCGGGTCGCTCAGTCGGCTATCCGCTTGTGGCGTCTCTGCGAACGTCGTGAGAGGCTGTTCGAGGCGCGGAGACGGTGACGCCCCAGAGCTACGTCCACGCCTATCATCGCCGGTCGCGCCGAGCGCACCAAACGCACCGAGCGCATCGAGCGCACCGAGCGCATCGAGCGCATCGATCAGCCGCGAGACGTTCCGACGTCGACGGCATCGCTCTGGCTCCGACGCCCGACACCGAACTATTTCGGGCAGTCACTTACACCTGTCCGATCCCAACTCTCAGTATGCAACCCAATTTGGATCGGTTCACCTCGCGGCGGTCGACGGTGTACGGACAGCGCGGCGTCGTCGCGACGAGTCAGCCGCTCGCCAGCGAGGCGGGTATCAAGCTGTTGCGCGAGGGCGGGAACGCGTTCGACGCGGCGGTGGCGACCGCGGCAGCGCTCAACGTCGTCGAGCCGACGTCGACCGGGCTCGGCGGCGACGTGTTCGCACTATACCGGACCGCCGACGGAGAGGTCGGTGCAATGCGCGCTTGTGGAGGGGCGCCGGCCGACGCGACCATCGAAAACGTCCAGTCGGCCGTACAGGAGATGGATGACGCCTCGTCGTACTACCCGAACGACGGCGGGTACGCCGTCGACGAGATGGAAGACGCCGGAATGCCGTTTTACGGTCCGCACGCGGTCACGGTTCCCGGAACGGCTCGCGGGTGGGAAGCGACCGTCGAAGAGCTCGGTCGGCTCACACTCGCGGACGCGCTCGAACCCGCGATCGAGTACGCGACCGACGGATACCCCGTCTCGGAGGTCATCGCCTCGTACTGGACGAGCGCCGAGGAGCTGTTCACCGACGAGAACGCCCGAGAAGCGTTCCTCTTCGACGGAGAGTCCCCGTCGGTCGGACAGGCGGTGACGCTCCCGCGGCTCGGTCGCTCGATGGAACTGATCGCCGAGCGGGGTGCAGACGTCGTCTACGAGGGCGAGATCGCCGAGGCGATCGCTGATGAGGTTCAATCTGCGGGCGGGTTCATGACCGTCGACGACCTCGCCGAGTTCGAAGTGGAGTGGCCGGAGCCGGTTTCGACGACCTACAACGGCACAGACGTATACGAGCTGCCGCCGAACAATCAGGGACTCATCGCCTTAGAAGGGCTCAACATCGCCGCCGAGCTGGGCGCGGGCGAGCACGACTACGACTCCGCCGAGCGCGTTCATTACTTCGCGGAAGCATTGAAACTCGCCTTCCACGACGGCCACCGCTACATCGCGGACCCGAAACACGAGGAGCACCCGCCGCTGGCGTCGACCGAATGGGCGAAGCGGCGCGCGAGTGAGGTGGGCTCCGAGGCCAATCACGACGTCTCATTCGGCGTTCCGAACGCGAACGCAGAGGACGCGGACACCGTCCTTCTCACCGTCGCCGACGACGAGGGGAACGTCGTCTCCTACATCAACTCGCGGTTCGCCGGGTTCGGCTCCGGACTCGTCGCGGGTGAGACGGGGATCGCCTTACAGAATCGTGGGGCGTCGTTCTCGCTCGACCCCGAACATCCGAACAGCCTCGAACCGGGGAAGCGACCCTTCCACACGCTGATCCCCGGACTCGCCCGCTTCGGCGAGAACGACTGGGCCGCGTTCGGCGTGATGGGCGGGTATATGCAGCCGCAGGGACATATACAGATTATCTCGAACATCGTCGACTACGGGATGCCGATCCAGCGCGCACTCGACGAGGCCCGGTGGCGCTACCGGGAGAGCGGTGAACTCGCGATCGAACCACACTTCAACGACGAGGTCACCGCGAAGCTCGTCAGAAAGGGTCACGATGTCAGAACGCTCTCTCCGGTCCAGTTCGGCGGCGCACAGATCGCCCGCAACGACAACGGTGTGCTCTCGGCGGCGACCGAGCCGCGAAAGGACGGAAACGCGCAGGGATACTGAAGCGGTCCGTATACCATCCGGGGGTCATCGACGCACCGAGCGTGGAAACCCAGGCTGGCCACCTCGGCGATACGCCGAGCAAAATGACAGTTAACGTTACTAATCGGTGGTTCAAAGAAAATGTTCGATCTTCGAATTCGCTCGTAGCACACATCAGAAACGTTTAAACAGTGTCTGAGCCGCCCTCGAACATCTCACCGTGGCATTTGTGCGCGTGAATACACTTATAACCGTTCATATGGTATAGCGTAACAGCATGACGCGAAGAATACAGCGACGTGACGTACTCAGAGGAGCCGGTGCCGCAGGCATCGCCGCAATTGCGGGATGCGCGACTGAAGAGGCCGACAACGGAGCCGGCGAGGACGATGATGTGAACGGCGACGACGATATAAACGGTGACGACGGCAGCGACGTCCCCGACGCCGTGATGATGGTCGGATTCCCGCAGTCCGGTATCCAGCTGTTCCGCGACTACTACTCGGAGTTCGCGGACCAGTCCCCCGACCTCGATATCATCGTCCCCGACGGACTCATCGATCCGGATCTGCCGGGAGAGGTCGACAACGACATGAACAACGTCATCGGGACCAATCCGTCTGCAGCCGGTCCGGGCGCGGACTTCTACGCCGCAGAGTACGAGGCCGCATACGACGAGTCGCCTGGCGTGTTCACCGCACAGGCGTACGATGCGATGGCGATCAACGTTCTCGCGACCGTCGCTGCGGGTGAGAACGACGGCACCGCGATCCGTGACCGCGTCCGGACCGTCACCAACCCGGGTGGCGAGGAGTTCGGCCCGGAAACGCTCGTCGACGCCGTCGAGGCGGTCGCCGCGGGCGACCGGATCCGCTACGTCGGGGCGTCGTCGAGTTGCGACTTCGACGTCAACGGAGACATCGTCACCGCAGCGTACGACATCGTCGACTTCCAAGACGGCGAGCTGGAAACGATCGACACCGTCGAATTCGGTGCAGAGCTCACGGACGAAGACGACGCTGCGACCGCGGAGGATCCGGTCGGCGTCGACGACGGCTTTGAGGCGAGAGTCGGTGTTTTGATGCCTGAAACAGGCGATCTCGGGACGCTCGGTGGCCCGATTCGCGACGGCGCGCTCCTCGCGGCCGACCAGATCAACGATGCAGATATCGGCGTGACAGTCGACTACCGCGTCGAGGACACACAGACCGATCCGCAAGCGGGCATCTCCGGAGCGAACTCACTCGTCGACGCCGGCTACTCGTCAGTCGTCGGACCGGCAGCCTCAAACGTCAACTTCCAAGTGAGCGATCAGGTGTTCATCCCGAACGGCGTCGTCGGTATCTCGCCGTCCTCGACGGCACCGGGGATCACTGACCTCGACGACGACGGGTACATCTTCCGGACGGCCGCATCCGACGTCCTGCAGGGGCCGGCACTCGCTGAACTCGCCGTCAGCGACCGTGTCGGCGCAACGAGCAGCGGTACCCTCTACCTCAACGACGACTACGGACAGGCGCTCGAAGAGGAGTACGTCAACAGCTTCGAGAACAACGACGGAGACGTGCGTGAGCGCGTCTCCTTCGAACCCGAGCAGGCCTCCTACTCGAGCCAGTGGGGAGACGTACTGCAGCTGTGAACCGCCTCGGGGTCACGCTCTGAGGCACTCGCCTCGCTCATCTGTCGATCCGAACTAGACGCTCACGACCGACATGTTATCCGTGCACTCACCTGGCGGTAGCACTCGCGTTGGCAGCGGTAGCTCTGTTGAGAGCCCCTCTTTAGACTGAGTGTGAAATGAAACAACCGTTCGATAGAGAGACGAACTTGATCCAGCCAGCTGTACCCAATGTTCGGAGCGTCGTATAAAACGCGGTGCGCGAATATGGCGCAGACCGAAGGCGGACCCACGCGATATGGTGAACTCTCAGAGTTCGTCCAGTTCGGTACGTTCAAACAGATCGCGGAGAACATCCGGTTCGTGAAGCGATATCGAAACGGTGGCTTGTTTCTCACTCTCTGTGTTATCTGGGGAACCACGTTCGTCGCGATCAGCGCAGGTCTGTTGCACTTTCCTCCGGTGCTTTTCGCCGCGTTTCGGTACGATCTCGCCGCGATGCTGCTCCTCGCATACGTGTATTACACGGAGGATGTATGGCGGCCACGAGGGAGAGACGAGTGGACGAAGGTCGCCGTCGGCGCGGTGTTTCTCATCGCCGCCTATCACGCGCTCCTCTTTGCCGGTCAGCAACACACGACCGCCGCGACGGCCGCAATCATCGTGAGTCTCACCCCGATCCTCGCGGCCGGCTTCTCCCGAGTGTTCGTCCCAGAGTATTCGTTGACCCCGGTCGGCGTCGTTGGCCTCTTGTGCGGTGTGGCCGGCGTGGTTGTCATCGCGCGTCCCGACCCCGCGAATCTGCTATCGTCGGACGTGATCGCTACGGGTCT
>LKMY01000019.1 GCA_001564205.1 Nanohaloarchaea archaeon PL-Br10_U2g5 | reverse complement strand
GGTGACACCCGTGACTGACGACTACCGGCAGGTTGGCTCCTTCGAGAGCGACGCCCCCTCGGCGGTCGGCACCGGGGAGGGACTGATCGCGTTCGGACTCGGTGACCGCGTCACACTGGTCAGCGGCTCCGACCGGACCGTGATCAAGCACGACGCTCCCGTCGTCGACCTCGCCGTCGCGGATCGGCTGCTTGTGCTCTCACCAGAGACGTTGACGGCGTACTCACACGACGGCGACCGTGTGTGGAGCCACGATGCAGACGGGGCGTACGCCGTTGCCGGCGCGGAGGGCCGTGACTGCTGTGGCGTCCTCGACGCGGACCGCCTCCGCTACGTTGAGGTCGGAGGCGGGCGCGAACAGTATTCCAAGGACCGGTCCCGATCGGGCACCCGCGACGACACGTTCCTCGCGACGCCAGACGGCTTCGTGATCGCGACGTGGTCGTTCCTCACTGCGGTCGACACAGACGGAACCGTCGCCTTCGACCGGGATCTCTCGGCGGTAGTGCGTAGCGTCGGCACCTGCGACGAGACGATCGTCGCGGCGCTACAGAGCGACCGGCTCGTCGGGCTCGACACCGCGACCGGGACGGATCGGTGGCGAACGGAGCTCGACGCCGCGCAGATATCCCCCTACGGTGGCGGGTCGCTGCTCGTCAGCACGGCGACGGGCGTGCTGGACGTGACGCCGAACGGAACGACCTCGACGGTCCCGGATCTCCCGAGCGGCGACGTGTACGCGACCGCAGACGGCTCTGTCATCTGTTCGGTCCGCGACGGGACGATAGCTACCTACGTCCCCGACCAAAGCCGGGTCGACGTATCGGTGCGGACGGACACCGTCGGCGTCGGCGGAACCGTCGATATCGAGGCTTCAAATCCGGGCGAGTCGGCACAGACAGTCGAGTTCGCGATCGATGTCGACGGCTGCGCGTTCTCGCCGAGCGAGAGATCGGTGACGATAGACGCCGAAGATTCAGTTGTCGTCGACTTTCCGGTCAGCGAGGTACAAAAGGAGGGAACGACGGACGTTACCGTCACAGTCGACGGCGACGGTGGCCAGCGGGGAACGGTAACCATCGAAGACGCAGCGAGCGGGGGGTTGGCGGTCGACGCGGCGCTCCGGCCGACGGCTGTCGAAGACGGAGTCGCCGAGGTTGCGGTGACAGTTGAGAACGTCGGTGGCGTCCCGCTCGACTCGGTTCGACTGCTCGAAGCCGGAACCGAGACAACCGAAATCGACTCCGGCGACACGTGGGAAGGCTCCGTCACGCGGCCGTACGAGCCGGAGCGACGCGTCTCCGTCGGGCTGGAAGTCGCACGCGGCGATCGGCGTCGAGAGTACGCCCCAACATGCACGCTTCCAGCAGTTCCGACGATCGACGCCGACACCGAGCGCGATGCGCTCCGGGCGACCGTTACAGTCCACGGCGACATCGTCGTCTCTGACAGGCTCGTCGTGGAGATGCCAGGAGCGGGCCGTATCCGGTCGCCAGTGACGATAGACGGGGAGGAACTGCTGTTGGTCGTCCCGCAGTACGAGGCGGGCGTCGCGCGGATCGCTCTCGACTCGCTCGACGCGGAGGAGCGCGTTCGCGTCTCCGGAAACGGGACGTTCACGACGCCGTCGTCGGCCAACGCCGGCCGCGGTCGATCGCGACGAAACGACACCGCCGACGGGGCGAACGGAGCAACCGACCGGAGTCGATCGTCCGGCTCTGGCCGGCCTCGAGACAGGAGGCAGCCAACCACGACGGAACCCTCTGGATCGACCACGACGGAACAGAACACCGACAGTCGGCGCGACCCAGCGAGTACAGAGCCAAATGGTAACCCCGCAAGCGGTGGGTCGGCGGGATCCGAGCGCAGCAGAACGAAAGACAATCACGGCCCGACACATCGAGGGCACGAGGAGTCGACCGCGGAACCATCCGACGGGTCGGTGTCATCCGACGGGTCGGTGTCATCCGACTCGGCTTCATCCGGTAGATCGAGATCGATATCCGCGACGCGACAGACTCCGGAGCGAGCGCCGGGCGTCGGTCACGCCGTCCGCGAACAGATCACTGTCACAAACGACGGCGGGGCAGCGACCATCGCTATCGACGACGGGACGCGCCTCGAATTAGGGCGCGTCGAGAGCGGTGAGAGCGTCTCGGTCGAGCGGTTTGTTGCCGCCGGAGCCGGGAGCGATCTCTCGCTCCCGCCGGTAACCGTCGAAGCCGACGACTCGACCGTCGAGAAACTATCCGGCGAAACGCTCCCCGTCGCTACCGACGGCGTCGACGTGTCAGCAGTGGTCGATCCCGAGGACGGGAGCGTCACCGCCGCCGTCGAGAACAACACCGACGACCGTTGTCGTGTGACCGGAATCGATTCCGGGCCAAACGGCGGGCGCGAGTCGCTGTCGGCCACCGTCGATCCGGGTGAAGCGAAGACGGTCTCGTCGTCGGTTCTCGGACGACCGACATCGGGAGACACCGTTCCGCTCTCCGTGTGGATCGAACCGACCGGTGAAGCGGAGCGTCGGATCGACGTGTTGGCGACGGCAGATGGGAACGCAGGCGGCGCGACAAATGAAGGTATCAGAGAGCTGACGGCCAGTATCAGCCCCGACACACAGGTTGCCGGCGAGTACAGCTCCGTCGTGCTCGCGTTCGAAAACGACGGCCGCGAATCGCTTTCTGACCTCTCCGTGGTTGCCGACGGCGATCCGATCGACACGATGTTCTACTCGCCGGCACGTCGTGAGATCGTCGAGCCCGGCGACCGAGTCGAACACTTCGTCGACCTCGAATCCGGACTCGACGAGCCCGCATTCGAGGCCACGGTCACGTACACCGCGAACGGCGAGCCCCGTGAGTACGCCGTCCGGGCATCGGGCCCGGCCGTCACCGACGAGGCGACGTGGACGGACGAGCATCTCGACGCGTGGTCACTCGACCGCTTGGAGGCGCCGACCGAACTGCCGAAGCTCCCGTCGCAGCTCTCGACGACGTTCAGAACTACCGACTGACGAGACGGAACGCGTTGTTTTGACACAAAACCGCTTCGGAAGAAAGCGAAACGTCCAGATCTTCAGACGAGGAAGTCGCCGGTGATCGACTCTCTCGTGTCTTGAACGTACCAGAACATTCGTCTAGCGGTCCGTGTGATCAGCCCGATAGCAACGAACGCATACACTCCGACGGCACCGAACAGAGAGTAGCGGGCGATCCCGAGCGCGGCCGTGCGTGACTCCTGTTCGGCGGCGACTTCGTCCGCACGGGTGGTCTCACCAGCGCTCTCGAAGGCTGCAATCGCGTCCGCGTAGGAGGCGTCGATCGACGCGGTTCCGGCGACGAACGCGTCATAGTTGGCCGGGTTCAACAGAATCGGTTGGCCGAAGACCATAACGAACTGCTCTGACTCCATCTCTGCCCACGTCTCGTCTGCTGTCTGGACCGATTGCTCACCTTCGGAGACTGAGTCGGAGTAGCGCTCGAACGCCTCTTCGGCGTCGTTTTCGAGCGCAGCCGCGCGCTCCTCGTCTCCCTGTAGTACCGCGATCCGTGCGAGCTGACGCTGTGCGGTCGCCTCCTCGATCAGCGACATCTCACCGGATTCCAGTCGCTCTTCGTAGTACTGCTCTTGAGTGTCGATGAGGCGGTCGAGGTCGGACTCTGCGTCCGCCTGTGCGGCGTCTGCGAGCCCGCGAAGCTCGTCGTCTTCGAGCCTGTTCGCCTGCAGTCCCATACTGTTGTAGGCGGCAGCAGCTCGGATGATCGCGGACTGTGCCTCGTCGTTCTCGCCAGCGTCGATCTGCTCGTCGGCGTCCTCGACCGCCGACGCGTATAGCGTCGCCGCCTCGCCGAACGTCAACACGACAGAGATCTCCTCGTCACCGCTCTCGCCGCTCTGGATCCGGTCGTCCATGGCGTTGACAAGCTCGAGCGTGCTGGCAGTGACGGGAGTGTCGTAGCCACTGAGGTCGTCACGGATCGGATCGAGGTCGAGCGGGATCGGCGACGCCGTGACGGTTATCGTCGTGTCGTCGTTGTCGCCGTCGAGGTCGTACGTCCACTGGTAGTCCGACCCGAACTCCGCGGTGGTGTCGAATTCGAGGTCGAACGATGCCGACTCGCTCTCGCCAGCGCTGACCGAACTCGGCGAGCGCTCCAGGGTGAGCCAGTCGTCTGGCCCGTCACGGAGCGTCGTCTCGATATCGTCGACGTCGTTGTATCCGAGTTCCTCAGTCACTGTGACCGTCTGCCCGCTGCCCTCGCCGATCGGAACCTCACCGATCGCGGCGTCGTCCGCGACGAGCCGAGTCTCGTGGGTTATCTCGATTCCGTCGTCGTAGCTCGCGTCATCGCTGCTGAATCCGGGCTCGCTGACATCGGCAGAGAGGTCGTAGTCGCCCTCGGGGAGGTCGCGGTCAGCGGTGACGACGAGCGCCGCCTCGGCAGTCGAGCGCCCGTCGATCTCGTTCGGCGTGCTCGATACATCGACGCTGAGCCCGGTTTCGGCGGTGGACGCGGAGACGCTGCCGATCTCGATCGGCCGGTCGCCGTCGTTCGGGATCTCCAAGTCGATCGTGCGCGTGAGCGTGTCGCCGTCCGACCGCGGTTCGTCGAAGACGAACTCGTCGTCACTGAGGTCGAGATCACCGAAATAGCCGGGATAAATCACGCGCGCCTCGACGTCGACCTCGCGGACCGGGCCGTCTCCCCCGTTGGAGATCTGAACGGTCCACTCGAGCGTCTCGTACTGATCGAGGTCGTCGTCGACGTTAGTCAGATCCCAGTCGACGGTTCCGCTCGTCCCGCTGACGCTCCCCTCGCCGGAGAAGCTCAGGCTGGCGTCGGGATCGGAATCGACGATATCGATGTCGACACCGTTGAGTGAGCCATCGCCGCTGACCTCCTCAACGGTGGCCGTTCCCGAAGCGCTCTCCCCGACAAGCACGTCACCGAGGTCGAGCGGCTCGTCAGCGAAACCGGCCTGCGGAACGAGCGTTAGCTCAAACGAGAACGACTCACCGTTCACGTCGCCGGAGACAGTGCCGCTCTCCGGATTAGAGCTGACAATATCGATATCGAGTGTGACATCTGTCGTCGAGTCGGCCTGGAGCGTCGTACTCTCACCCGAAACCGACACCCCCGACGGCGTCTGGGTTATACTCACGTCGGACGTCGTGTCGTTCTCGCCGCTGTTCGTCACTTGGATGTCGTGGGCATCAGACGAGGACGACGAGATATCCATCGTGTAGTCGTCCGCCTGAACGTTCGAGACGTTCGCCGCGCCGGCCGCGGGCGCGATCAGGAGGCCGATAACGACCGCCACGACGAGGACCGCCGGAAGCGACTTACGCATCGGAATCACCCGCCGAGACAACGGATCCGATCTGCGCCATATCGTACGTCCGTCGCCAGCTGAATATCCGCCCGACGAACAGCGTGGTAACGAGCCCGACGACGAGCCCGTAGCCGACGAGAATTGAGGTCGAGGCGACCGCAAGCGAGAATCGCGCGTCACTCGTCTCGTCTGCGAGCGCGCTCAGCTCCGCGGAGCGCTCCTCGAGTCCGTTGCGCTCCGCAGTCGCCTGAGCCCCTTGTACGTCATCGACTGCGGTCTGTGCGGCCTGATACCGCTCGAAGGTCGTGAGTGGGTTCGGGCTCCCACCCACCGCGCCGACGACCGTCCCGCATTCGAGACACGTTTCGAGGAAGTCGCCCGCCTGCGCCTCCGCGTCGTCCATCCGCTCAGTGTCGGCTTCGTACTGGGCCGAGAGCCGTTCGGCTTGGAGGCTGAACTCGGCGGCTTGGTTCGGCTGGTTCGCCCGCTCGTACGCGGTCGCCGCCATCGAGAGCAGCTCGATCCGATCCGGCGTCCGCTCAGTCGACTCCGCCTCATCGAAGAGCCCGTCGCCGAGCGTCGCGTAGAACCGCGTCACCGCGAGGTCGGCGAGCGTCGCCTGCGTCTCCTCGTGTGACTCCAGCTCATCGATCGCGTCCTCGACGTCTTCTGCCGCGGCGAGGCTCGACTCGTAGTCGCCGGCCGCAGCCTGTTCGTACGCTCGCTCGAACGCTTCCATCGTCTCGAGTACGGCCGCGAACTCGGCGCGGTCATCGCCGCTGAGCGTTCCTACCTCCTGCGTCCGAGAGACAGCAAAGGTACGGATCGTTTCGAACTCCTCATACTCCTGATACGCTTCAGTCCCCTCCATCGCCCGGAACGTGTCAAAGTAGTCGTTGGCCGTCTCCGGGTCGTCCTGTGCGGCGGCCATCCCCGCTGCCCCGGCCGCGACCGTTGTCAGGGCGATAAGCGTGACAAGTCCGTACGCGATTGCCGTTCGCGTCGTCAGTGTGCGTGGTTTCGTCATATCAGAACACCGTCCGTGTGAGTCGCTCGCGGAGGGCGTCGTGCTCGAACAGCTGCTCGACGGCGTCGAGCAGCAACAGGGACGTGTAGCCGATTGCGACCGCGTCCGGACCACGGTCTGTAGCGCGGGTCAGCTCCCACGCGCGCTGTTGCATTTCTCTTGCGGGAGTGACCTCGGAAAGCCCGCCTCGCCGCTCCTCGATCAGCCCGTCGACCGCCTCGTAGCGCTGTTTGACCTCGCGGCGCTGTGCTCCCGACTCGGGCTCGAGGCGGCCGAGGAGTTCGCCGAGCTCGAACGTCCCTTCCCATCGAACCTGCGGGTCCGGCATATCCGAGCACGCAGCGAAGAGGTCGATGTTGCGTTTCGTCGTCATCGCCTCGGAGACCGCATCGGTAGTCCGTTCCGCGGCCGCGAGGATTGCGTCGACCGCCGCGTCGGGGGTGACGTCGCGGCCGACAAACTCGTGACCTGCGTCCGGAACCGAGTCGGCGGCGTCGAGCATGGAATCGACGACAGAGGCGTAGTACCGTGGGATCGCTCCGTCTCGCCCACCGCCGTCGGCGATGGAGCGAACATCGGCGCGGACCCGATCGATCCGGTCTCGCTGGCTCGGATCCAGCCGCCACGTGAACTGAACGTCGACATCCGCCGTTGCGGTTCCCGACTCGCGTACCTGTACCGCCGTCTCGCGTTCGTCGAACAGGCCGGTGCTATCGCTGAGACCGCTCTCGACGCGGTACTGTCCGATTGGAACCTCTTGTTCCGAGAGCGTTCCGTCGGCGTCAGTCGTGAGCGTTTTCGCATCGAACCGCTCTCTCAGGAACCCGTCGACGGGGACGATACGGAGCGGGACCGGACCCGCGGGCTCGCCGTCGATCCGAGAGATGGCTCGAAGCTGGCCGTTCCGCCGGTCGAGCGCAACGGTCGAGCTCGCCCCCTGTTGGAACCGAACACGCTGCGTCGCGTCCGCGTACCGGTCGTGAGATAGCTCGACGTCGACATCGCTGCCGTCCTCCGACGGCTCGATGATGATCGTCCCGTTCTGGTCGGTCGTTCCGACGACCCCGTTCTCAGTGCGGGCGGTGACATCTGGGAGCGGCTCGTCGTCGCTCGCGTCGACAACGGTGAGTGACGTTTCGACGGGGATAGTCAACGTCACCGCCGGGTCACTGCCGTCGACCGACTTGACTGCCGACCGCGCAGCACCGTGTCGAGCGTACAGCTCCCACGTACCGCTTCCGGGCATCTGAATCCGTTCGCGTCCGCCGCGGACAGTCACGGGGCTCTGCTCTCGTCCGTCGGGTTTTCGGTAGTGCACCGTGACATCACCGCTGAAGAGATCGGAGCCGTCGGTGACGGTGACTCTCGCGGCGAAGGGGGCATCGACGGACGCGGCGCTCTGGGAACCGAGCCACTGGTGTGTTATTCCACCGACGATCGTCCCAACGAGTACGCCACCGAGGCCGACGAAATGGATGGTCCCCATCGGACGTAGATCTGGGAGCAACACCCACAGAATCGAGAGGGCCCCGAGAGAAGCGAGCGAAAATCCGATGACGCTTATAAGACTGGTCTGCACGAGGTCAGGTGCGTCTTCGCTTCGCTTCCCGAGAACCGTGCCAGGAACCAGGCCGACCACAAGTGGGATGAGAAACGCGGGAATCAGGGGGAGAATACCGTTAAAAAGCGAGCCGCCGTCTGCACCGGCCGTATCACCCGTTTCGAGCGCGACCGACAACTCGCCGGCCGCCGGCGACAAGAGCAGGATACTTCCGCCACTCACCTCAACTCCATCAAGCGTCGATTCGTCCAACGTCAGTTCTCCGTTCTCGTCGATCCGAGCGTCGACCGCGGCGTACTGCGCGTCATCGTCGCTGCCGGCGAGAATACCGTCGACGGTGAGCCCGGCCAGCGACGGACCGAACGAGAGCGTATTCGCATCGCCGACCACGGCGTTCAGTTCGTGTGGGCCGTCGTATCTGAGAGGGTCGTCAGTGTTGTTAACGAGGACGGTCCCGTCCGTGGCATCCGTGACCCGGATCTCGACGTCGCCGGCTGGGAGCATGGATACGTCGAGGTATCCCGCGGTGGTCTCTGCGGCTGTGTCGGTGTAGCTGGTGTCCGACTCGGTGGCGACCGCGTTGACAGCGTACGACCCGTCGTCGTCAAAGAGCGGGTGCCACACTGCGAGCCCGTCGTGGGTTGACCGAAGTTCGGGTTCGATCGACGGATCGTCGATAACCGGGCCGTCGCCCGAGAGCACACGGAGGTCGAGCGTCTCTCTCGAGTCCCCGGCCGCGTCGATCAGTTCGTGGTGGTCTGCGGTGAGCTGGGTGCCGTTCTCGTGGACGGTTCCCGTCACGTTCGAGGTCCCGCTACCGTCGATGTCGAGGTCGATGTCGACCGCGTCTTCTCCCGGGAAGCCGACCGTTCTATCGGCGTCCAGGGGAACGTGGAGTGTATTGGTCGCGTTGTCGTCATCGCCTTCGCTATCGATCCACGTCGGCCTGTCAGACGCGATCTCGACCGCGTGAAGCGGTACCGATGTGCCGTTCTCAAGCTCTTCAGCCGTAGCGTTTCCACCACTCCGATCGACGGTGACGGTCACCACCGAACTCCGTAGATCGATCCCGTTGACACTCCCTTCATCAGGCTCCGTCACGTCGATATGGACCATGTCGCTCTCCGCGTTCGTTGCGTCGGCGGTGTAAATGATTCCGGGATCGGCCGGATCAGTCACCTCGACCGTGACCGTCTCCGGGTTATCAACGTCAGAAACGTTGATCACGAGGTCGCTCCCGTCGCGTTCGAGGCTATCATCGGCCGAGGCGATACCGGGCGCGAATGCGAGCGCGAGCGCGCCGACGAGGACCAACATGACGACCGCAACGGCGGTTCGGCGGGTCAGTCCGCACTCCACGCCGGCCGGTGATGCGGTTGAGCTCATCCCGGTCGATCACTCCGCGTTCTGCTCGACGTACATTTCGAGGTTATCGACGATACGGTCGAGCTCGACCTGTGAGAGCCCGCCACCGGTTCCACTGTTGCCACCGGCCAAGCTGTCTCCGAGCATCTCGAACTCGTCCCACGAGTGATCCAGTAGCGGATTCAGATCGAACCCGCCGAGCAGCAGCAGGACATCGACATCGGAGCCGCGACCACGCTTTGGCGTGAGACTCGCCTGTCCCGCCACGTCGATATCGTGTTTGCTCGTCCACTCACGGAACGCTCCGTACACCTCCGGCTCGCTGATCTCGTCGTTTTCGATCATGCTCTCGGGCGCCCGGACGATCGCGTACGCGGTGCTCGTTGTGCCGACATCCATCGGGACGTACGTGTTTTCGGCCGCCTGATCGAGCATATACTCGAGCTCGTACACCTGGCCGTTGAGATCCGTCGCCACGGCGGGTGTGAAATGGTACGCGTCCATCTGTGACGGGATAGTCACGTAATCTTTCACGTCGATCACGCTTCGAGTCTCCCGACCGGCGCCGATCATCAGATCGATCGCCGTGATGATCGCGTCGTTGATCGAGTCGTAGTGACCGCCGTTACCGTTCTCCGCCTTGTCGAGTTGGGAGTTCGATGCGAGCAACACCATGTCGGTGTTCTGTGCGTTTTCAGACGTCCGGAGTAGGCGCGAGAGCCCGCAGACGGCGTTGAAATGTCGCTGGGGCTGTTCGTAGTAGTAGGGCCACACGCCGAACGCGGTGTGGATCACACTGTCCATCCAGTCTTCGGTCGCTCCGGCGTCGTCGAGATCGATAAGTCCGGTTTTGAACTGCTCTATCGTGTACGGAATCGATCCGTTCCCGGTCCCCCCGCCGAGGGTTGCGACGTGCATGAACGCGTCCGAAGTGCCGAAATCTTTGATTCGGGAGACGATGCGGTCCAAATCCTCACGGGCGCATGCCTCACCGTTCGGAAAGAAGTTTCCGGCTCCTTGTTGTGAGCCGAATTCCAACGCGTGCGACTCCAGCGACTGCTCTCCGCTGCCGTCGTCTTGGAGCGCCCCGCGCATTCGTTCGATCGTGTTTCGCAGGTCTGCTCGGTTCGTGTTCATCACAAGTACTCGGTCGTCGATGCCGGGGTTCTCCGCTCGGTCGAAGAACTGCGATGCAATGCGGCCGCCGCCTTCTCCCGACGCGATAACGCTCCATCTCGTAAAGGTGTCCGTTTGTGCCATTGGTTAGTGTTCGTTAAGTTCGAGTCCCGCTGCGGTCATCGTTACGCTGTGCTCGCTATCGACGTCTCCCACAACGTCTCGAACGACCGAGTCCGGGACGGGTGCCGAAAGGAAGTTTCGCCTGAGCTCTGTGAAGCTCATCCCGTCGCCCGGCTCGACGTTGTATCGGAGGACGTTCGTCAGTTCGGTTTCGATCTGGTCGTGATCGTACACGACCACCTCGCCGTCGCTCCGACAGACGCCGTGACCCGCCTCGTCGCTCCAAACAGCGAGCAGACAGGCCGCATGAGTGTCCTGTACTGGGAGGTCCATCTCTGTTGAGACGTACCCGTGCTCCCCGAACGCAGATTCGAGGCGAGACCGCATATCGGGGAGGATTTCCGTCATGTCGACATCGACGTCGGCACAGAGCTGGTCGCGGAGCCCGCGCTCGGCGAACTCGACGGATATCGATCCGTTGCTGTCGACGTGCACGTCGCGCTCGACCGCTCCGAACGAGTCGTCTCCCGGATCGGCAGAGAGCTGGTGTGTGCCGCCCGGAATGTTGTTAAACGCTGCCGTTCCGGCGACTCGAGTCTCGACGGTGACCGTGTCAGCGTAGCCGCCGCCATTGAGTTCAATCGTCGCCGTACGCGGCGTCTCGCTCCCGCGTTCGTAGGCGATTTCCACGGAGAGATCATACGTTTCCACATCGCCGCGGCGCAACGCGGGGACGCCCGGCTCAAACTCTACTCCCTCGTTCCGCCGGTAGTACAGCCCAAGGAACTGATCTGCGTGTCGCATCGGGAGGTCGTCGCCGAGGACCTCACCACGCTCCGCGAGCGCCGTTTCGATCGTCTCGGCGACGTTATCATACGCTTCGACGACGGCCGCTTTGGTGCTGGCCGTCTCAATCGCGTCGCGGAGTCGACCGGCTGCGGTCTCCCACTCGGCAGTAAACGCCTCGAGGTCGTCTTTCGCCTCGAGATCGCCGACGAAGCGCTCTTCGACTGCCGCTGGCTCCGTGTAGTATCCCGGCGGGAGATCGGTCCCGCGAAGCGTCTCTGTGTGGTCTGCGAGGCGTCGCTCCATCGTCCGGATCATCTCCAGACAGACGCGCCGGAGATCCGAACGGTGACGACTCGCCTCGGAGAGATCCAACGCGGAGTCGAGGTCTGTCACAGCCGCTTCGATTCGGTCCACTTCTGCGACCGTCTCCGCGTCAACGTGTAATTCGATAGCTGCCCGTTCGACCGCGTCGACGAGGTCTCGAATCGCATCCAACTCCTCCTCGAACGAGCCGGAGAACTGGTCCCGGAGAATATCCCGCGCATCGAGGACCGACTCGACCGCCGATTCGAACGCTTCACGCTCCACTGCCGCCTCGGCGTCGGTGAGTGCAGAGTCGATAGCTCCGCCGTCGTCCGGCCGGTTCTGTCCTCGGCGCATCTCCCGCACGGTGGCAATGGCTCGCTCGATAGTGTCGGTCGTCGAGGCGCGTGCACCATCGATCACGTCGCGACACTCGGAGATCGACGCGTCCGCTCCGGGGCTTGAAACGGAGTTATCTGGTTCCGCGAGATCGACCGCCGACAGCTCACCGAGAACCCGCTCTCGGCGAGACAGTTCGCCAGAGACGAACTCGCGGAAGGTGGACCCCACCGTCTCTTTGAGCCGGCTGCTCTCGTTTGACAGCCGCTCGAACTCCTGTAAGTCGGCGTTTTTGATCCCTTTTCCGAGGTCGAACGCACCGGTTTCGCGGTTGAATGTGACGCCCTCCGTCTGGAAGTCGCTTACCGCAGACTCCAGCTGGGTGTCGATACCGGGGTCCCAGTCGGGATACGCGGTCTGTAGCTCGTTGATCTGTCGAAGCAGCGTTTGGAACTCCTCAGCGCTCGACCGCGCTTGGCTTCTGACGAACTGCTGTTCGCTCGTCCCGCTCCGGCTGATCACGCCGCGGACGTAGAGCGCGATTCCGGCGACGACGATTAGTGGGATACCGATGAGGACGAACCACGTCGCTGCCTGCGATCCCCGCCAGACGAATACGCCCGCGCCGCCGGCCGCCGCGAGGACGATCAGTGCACCGATACCGAGCGCAGTGCGTCGATTCGCATTCATACTATCACCCGAAAGAGGGATTCCGCACCGACACGGAAAACGAGGACCGCCACGCCGGCAAGGGCCAAGACGACACCGACGAGGATTGGAAGAAGCGCGACCTTCCGATCGTAGTTGACATCACGGCTCAGTTTCATCTTCTCTTTAACGCGTCTCGCCGCCATCAGTGGGACCACTGCACCCACAAGCAGTCCAACGACGACGCCCGCACCGATTGATCCGAACACGGAGAGCTGTAGCGTCGACTGTGCTCCCGAACCCGCAGCTTCCACTGCCTGGGTGTACGCGTCGGCCGACTCACTCACGCTCCCGTCGTAGTCGTTGTACTCCGCGTCAAGCTGTGCGGCGGTACCGACAGCGCCGGTGACATTTCCGCTCTGACTTTCCGATTTGAGCGTCCCCAGTAGATCCGACCGTGCGTTCATCATATTCGTGTGGTGGTCCTGTAGCGTGTGTAGCGTTTCATTTGCGTCGCCGACATCACCGGTGCCGTCTTCGAGTTCGCTCGTCGCTTGCTCCAGTTCCGCCGTCGCGTTCTCGGTCTCCGTTGCGTGGGCTTGGAACTGATCGTACAGATTGTCGAACTCGTCATCGTCCGCCTCGACGATGGTGACCTCAAGGGCGTCAAGCGCAACCCCCGACTGATTGCCAGCGACGTGCTCAGCGAAGTCGACGCGTTTCGACTCGCCGGTGAAGCGGACGTCGTACGTGTGCCCCTCGCGATCACCTTTGTCGAAGCCGTCACCGTCGGCGAGCCAGCTGCGATCGGCCGGCTCGCCGCCCTCACAGTAGCCGACCGTCAGCGTCGAATTCGCATAGACGGTGCGATCGTCGCTGTGGTAGCTCGTTGCGTCGGCACCGACGCCGCCGAAGACGACGCTGTCGTTCGCATCGACCTCGTCGCAGTACTCCGCGGCTCCGGTGGCGGTCGCCCCGCCAGTCGCGGCAACGCCGAGTCCAACGACGACGAGCAGCGAGACGATCGCACAGAGGCGGACTGTTCCGTTCATTCGAGTCGCCCTCCGATCTGTTTATTCTGGTACCAGTACGTCGCGCTGCTAGCCACGACGACACCGATCCCGAGGCCGAGCAGCACGCCACCGACCGCCAGCGACACTACCTCTTCTGTGAGGGCGTTGGCCGCCAGCGTCGACTGCGTCGCTGCGACGGCCGACTCGATCGATGCGCCTCCGTCACCGATGACGACGCCGACGAATCCGATGAGTGCGACGCCGAGAATCGCGACTCCGGCGGTCACCACACTTCCGGCGGTTCGGCTCGGCCGTCGCCTATTCATGCGAACAGCTCCTCCGTCTCCTGCTCGTAGGCGTCGGCGGCCGCGTCGATCTCGTCGAGCCGGCCAAGATCCTCTCGGCGGTACGTGAGCAGCGTCACGACCGACGCGAGATTACGGCCGCTGAGCGCGACGCCCATGTTGACCTCGTTGAGCCGACAACTCCGCTCAAGATACTCTTTTATTGTCCCGGTTTCGACGTTGTACGCGCCTGGACCGAGGTTCGCGCTCGGGGCGCGAACCAACGCGATCGCCTTTTGTGCGTCGTTCGGATCCGCCTTCGAGAGGGACTGCTTCGACGCCGAAAGCCGTGCGAGCGCCGCGCTGTCAATATCTCGCCGACCGATGTACGGCAGCAGGTATCCGGAGAGTGAACGGGTCATTGTCACCGACCGGCCGATGGCTGCATACCCCGGCCGTGACTCCTCGCCGGCGACACCGAACGATAGGGAGGTGACGATGTCGCGGACATCGATGTCGGGCGTGTCGATGCCGTCAAGCTCGCTTTCGTCGACGTTGCTCAACATCGGTCCGACGACGATATCGTGGAACGCGGCAGCGATGTACTCGTTGTACTCGCCGAAGTCGCCGCCGGCCGAGTCGAGGTACGAGATCCGTTGGTTATCGACGAGGACTATCCCGTCGACCTCCGCTTCGAGTCGATCCAACCCGTACCGCGCATTCCACGCCTGTCGGCCGGCGCTAACCTCGCCTTCCTCGTCGTCCTCGACGCCACCGCGCGTGTTCGGCAGCACGGTCACGGCGACAACCTTCGTCCGATCGTCCGTGAACTCCTTGATCCCCCGAGCAATGTGCGGGCTGATTCCACAGCCCGTTCCGCCGCCGAGTCCAACGAAGAGGAACGCGAATTGGATGGCGTCGGTGGCGGCGGGCGGCACCGCCTCGTCTTCTTCATCAGCGGAGGTGGCGGGACGCTGACCGAACTTCGTCTCAAGCACCGTCTGCAGCTCACCTGCGTGATCGGCCATTACCTCGTCGGCGTCGACCGGGTTGCGGCCGAATCCGCCAGTCACCATCTCCTCGAACCCGGGTTCTGTTCCCTGGACGAGTCCGTGCTGTTGTGCGACTCCGTACTGATCCTCCTCAGAGACGTTTGAGAGGTTCTGTAAGTCACGCATCGTCGAATTGAACACTAGGGGTCGGCCTAGCGTCGAAATATCGGTCGATTCGAACAGTCCAAGCATCGAATCGTCCGTGTAATCAAAAATCGCGTCGACGATCGCGCTTCC
>LKMY01000018.1 GCA_001564205.1 Nanohaloarchaea archaeon PL-Br10_U2g5 | reverse complement strand
GTCAGACACCCCCTCCGTCGGCGTCACCCGCGATCCCGGTCGGCCGCACGAGCAGGATCACCACCATGATCAGGAAGGCGACGGCCTCTGCGTACTCGATACCGACCGGGATGCCGACGCGCGAGAGCAGTGGCGTCATCTCGACGACCATGCCGATCAGGAACCCCCCGAGAACTGCGCCGTACACCGAACCGATCCCGCCGAGGATCACTGCGGCGAACACGACCAGCAGGAGGTTGAACCCCATTCGCGGAGCCAGCTGGTTGAACAGGCCGAGGAACGCGCCGCCGGCTCCGGCGAGTCCGGCGCCGATGACCCAGGACCAGAGCTTGACGCGGTAGGTCCGAATTCCACTCACACGGGCCAAATCTGGGTTGTCAGCCATTGCCCGCATTTTGCGTCCGAGGTCGGTGTGTTGTAAGAGGAGGTGAAGGCCGATCACGAGCACGGCCGCAGAGACGACCGTCGCAAGGTCGTGAGCGGTGATCAGAACCCCGTACGCCTGGAGGCTCTCGATCGGTCGCAGCGACGGGATGTCGTACCGAACGGTGCCAGCACCGAATCCCATCTGGATCAGCGCTCGATAGATGAATGCGACACCGATCGACGTGATGAGCAGTCCGATCGAGCCGACGTCGAGCGCGTCGTACACGATCCGCTGTGTCCCGACGGCGACGACCGCGGCGACGGCGATACCGACACCGGTGGCCACGAAGAATCCGAGCGGCACGCCGAGGATCGTGAACCCCAAGCCGCCGATAAGGCCGAACGCGACCAGCGTCGCATAAGCACCGACGGTCATCGTATCGCCGTGCGCGAAGTTCGCGAAGCCGGCGATGCTGTATATCAGCGAGAGGCCGATGCTCGCGAGGACGATAATGCTGCTGTACACGACCCCGTTTGCGACGAACTCGATAACGGACATGTGCGGGAGGGGTTACGACTCCCGGAATTCGATCGAGACGTAATCGTGGTCCTGAACCTCGAAGACGACGAGGCTCCCACGCGGGTCGCCGTTCTCGTCGAAGTCAATTGGACCGCTAACGCCTTGATAATCGACGTCGTCCGGCGTTCCGCCGTCTTCGAGAATCGCGTGAGCTTCCTCGTAAGTGAACGCCTCCTCACCGTCGGGTCGGGTGACGTCGCGGACGACCTCCCCGAGCGCTTCGCCGGTGAACTCGTCGGCGGCCTGGATCGAGAGCGCGGCGGTGACGACGCAGTCATACGAGAACGCCGACCACGCGGTCGGTGACTCGCCGAACTCGGCCTCGAAGTCGGCCGCGAACGCCTGGTAGTTCTCCTGGTCTTCCGGCGCGGCCGGCTCGACGAGCTTCATTCCGTCCATGCTGCCCGTCGGCGTGTTCTCGAGGACCGTGTCGCCGCGGTTGGAGTCGGCGCCGTACAGCTGCGGCTCGTAGCCGCTCTCGAACATGTTGGTCACCATCGTCGAGAACTCCTGCTGATAGGTGATACAGAGCCACGCCTCGGTGTCTGCGCCGTTCATCTCCGAGACGAGGCTGTTGTAGGACGCCTGTTCGCCGTCGTGAGAGCTGTCGTAGACGATCTCTCCGTCGTACGCTTCTGCGAACGCGTCGTAAAGGCTCTCACCGAACTCATCGTTGATGTAGGTGACGGCGACCTCGTCGTAGCCGTCCTCTGCGATGATGTCCGCCAGTGCGACCGACTGGGTGCGACCGCTCGGTGACATCCGCAGCAGTCCCGGGAAGTCGGTCAGCCCGAGGCCCGTGGAGTTCTGGCTGAGTTGGACCACGTCGCTCCCCTCGATCACGCTCTCGTAGATGGACAGCGAGACACCGGAGCCGACCGCCCCGATGAGGAACGGAACCCCGTCCTGGTTGACGAGCTTCTGTGCCGCGGAGACCCCACCCTGACTCTCGCTTTCAGAGTCTTCGACGATGATGTCGAGGTCGCGTCCGTTGACGCCGATGTCGTTGACGTCGTCGAGGGCGAGCTCGACGGCGCGTTGGTTCCGCTCGCCGAAGTCCGCGAGCGAACCTGTTAGCGAGTCGACCATCCCGATCTCGTAGTCGTCGTCCTCGTCGCCGCCGGTTCCGCTGTCATCGTCGGCGGCGCTTCCATCGTCGGTACTCCCACTGCCGGAGTCGTCATCGTCGTCAGTCGTGCTCACACAGCCCGCGAGCGCGAGGATGCCTGCTCCACCTGTCGCTTTGAGTAGCGTCCGCCTGTCAGTTGATTCCGTGATATTGCGTGTCATACACACTCTGTATTTTCGGTTGCGATAAGAGTACCTCAACCCCTGCCCGTCCATGGTCGGTAATCGCGTACTTGTTCGGGAGATAACGCAACTTTTGCCACATATTTATTCACCCGAATATTTGTTAAATAATTGGTCGGGTGGCCATATATACCAGTACGGATCCGTAGTGGTCGTATGTTACCGCCGATCGCGAGCAACTTTGTCGCCGGAGAGACCCCGGAAGCGGCGCTCGCACACGCCGAGACGCTCAACGACCGCGACGTGGGCGCGATTCTGAACCTGCTTGGCGAACACTACACAGAGCGACCCCCGGCTGACGCAGACGCGGACGCGTATGTCGACCTCGTCGAGGCGATCGCTGACCGGGGCGTCACCGCCTGCGTCTCCGTCAAATCGAGTCAGATCGGCCTCGATATCGGTGACGGTGTCTTCCGAGAGAACCTCGCGCGGATCGTCGAAGCGGCCAATCCGACTGGCTCCGATGAGGAGACGACCGCCACCGACGGCACCTTCGTCTGGATCGACATGGAAGATCACGAGACCACCGACGTCACCCTCGACGCCTTCGAGCGTCACGCGCTCGCGACCGACGGCAACGTCGGCGTCTGCGTCCAAGCGAACCTCAAACGGACCCGCGAGGACCTCGAACGCCTCGCCGACCTGCCGGGGAAAGTCCGGCTGGTCAAAGGAGCGTACGACGAGCCCGCCGCGATCGCGTATAAAAAGAAGGCGCGTGTCGACGAGTCGTATCGCGACTGTCTCGCGTACATGTTCGAAGCGTTCGATGACGGGATCGCCGTCGGCAGTCACGACCCCGCGATGATCGAGTACGCGGGCGAGCTGCACGACGAGTACGGAACGCCCTATGAGGTGCAGATGTTGACTGGTGTCCGGGAGTCCGCGCAGTTCGACCTCGCGGCCGATGGCGTGGCGGTTTATCAGTACGTCCCGTACGGCGATAAGTGGTTCTCGTACTTCTATCGCCGGATCCGCGAGCGAAAGTCGAACGCCCTGTTCGCGCTGCGAGCGATCGTCGGAAACTGAGCTCGAGTTAGCACCGGCTTTGCACGGCGAGCGGTCTTACTACGGATCCAAAAGCTTCGACTCCGCTTTCCGAAGATGCTCAAGTAGCGTCGTCTTCGACACCTCTAGGTTGTCCGCGAGTTCGCGCGTCGACGCGCCCCGAGGCCACTCGTAGTATCCCTGTTCGCGAGCGTGCTCGTACACCTCTCGCTGTGTCGTGGTCAGCGTGTCGAGGCGCTGTTCGCGGGGGGTCCGTCCGGCGTACCCGGTCGACGACATCGACTCGACGCTCACCTCGGCGCCGGAGTCCGCTTCCACGGCGTCGAGTGACGCGCGAATATCCGTCCGCTCGCCGACGAAACACACCTGCCACTCCTCGTGGCCGTCCTCGATCCGAACCGGGGCGCTGTGAACGAAGCCGTGTTCGAGCAGGGTCGGGCACACCATGTCACCGGGATCGTACTCCAAGAAGAACTCGCGGACGACGTTTCCGGGCGCGTCGCGAGCGCGACCGAACCGCTCTTGCAGTTCGTGGAGCTCACCCGCGCGATCGGACTCCCGTATCGCGTCGAGCAGCGCCTCTACCTCGTCGTTCGTGTCAGCAAACGCAGTGAAGAGACCGTTTACGGAGTTCGGCGTTCGAGCGTCCACCTTCGGTGAGTTATAGATCGCGTGTGCGAGCACGCCACCGCCGGTCTGACCGGTCGCTTCGATGGCCCAGCAGTTCGGATGCCATAGATCGATCGTCAGCCGCGTTCCAGACCAGTCATCCATTCCCGTCGCGTCGGACGTAGCCATTACAACCACTTCTATGCCAGGCCATGACAAAGACTCTACCGACCATGGTCGGGTGGGATCTTTGGCCGGATGGCTGTGTCAGATGATCCATGGCAGACGCCTATCAGCATTATATCGACGGCGAGTGGGTCGACGGCGACGGCGACGAGACCTTCGAGAGCGTGAGCCCCGCGACCGGCGAGACGCTCGGCGAGTTCGAGCAGGGAACCCCTGCGGACGTCGACCGAGCGGTCGCGGCCGCCGACGAGGCGTTCGAGGAATGGCGCGAGCTCTCCCGGATTCAGCGCGCGGAGTACCTCTGGGAGGTGTACCACGAGCTCCGAGAGCGAACCGACGAGCTCGGCGAGATTGTCAGCAAGGAGTGCGGCAAGGAGATCTCAGAGGGGAAAGCGGACGTCGTCGAGGCCGCTCACATGGTCGAGTGGGCCGCCGGCGACGCCCGTCACCCGAAAGGCGACATCGTCCCCTCGGAGATCCCGGCGAAGGACGCGTATATGCGCCGGAACCCTCGCGGCGTCACCGGCTGTATCACGCCGTGGAACTTCCCGGTCGCGATCCCGTACTGGCACATGGCCATCGCGCTGGTCGAGGGTAACACCGTCGTGTTCAAACCCGCCGAACAGACGCCGTGGTGCGCGCAGATCGTCGCGGAGATGTTCGACGACGCCGGGATTCCGGACGGCGTGTTCAACATGATCCAAGGGTTCGGCGACGCCGGTAACGCGATAGTCGAGAACGACGACGTCCCCACGGTTATCTTCACGGGCTCCGCAGAAGTGGGACACCTGATTCAGGACAAGCTCGGTGGCGTCGCCGGCAAACGCGCCGCCTGCGAGATGGGTGGCAAGAACGCGATCGTGGTGACCGAGGAAGCCGACCTCGACGTCGCGGTCCACTCCGCGGTAATGTCGTCGTTCAAGACGACCGGCCAGCGCTGTGTCTCCTCCGAGCGCCTGATCGTCCACACCGACGTGTACGACGAGTTCAAAGAGCGCTTCGTCGAGATCGCCGAGTCGGTCGCGGTCGGCGATCCCCTCGACGAGGAGACGTTCATGGGGCCGCTCATCGAGCCCGAACACTACGAGAAGGTCGCGGAGTACAACCAGCTCGCTCGCGACGAGGGCGTGAACGTGCTCGTCGACCGGACCGAACTCGACGACGACGAGATCCCTGACGGTCACGCGGACGGCAACTGGATCGGTCCGTTCGTCTACGAGGCCGACCCCGACGCCGACCTCCGGTGTACCCGCGAGGAGGTGTTCGGTCCGCACGTCGCCTTGCTCGAGTACGACGGCGACATCGAGCGCGCGGTCGAGATCCAGAACGACACCGAGTACGGGCTCGCCGGCGCGATTATCTCGGAGAACTACCGGCAGATCAACTACTACCGCGACCGCGCCGAGGTCGGGCTGGCGTACGGGAACCTCCCGTGTATTGGGGCGGAGGTACAGCTCCCGTTCGGCGGCGTCAAGAAATCCGGTAACGGCTATCCCTCGGCCCGAGAGGCCATCGAAGCGGTCACCGACCGCACCGCGTGGACCCTGAACAACTCGAAAGAGATCGAGATGGCGCAAGGGCTCTCAGCGGATATCAAAACGAGCGACGACTAACGCCACCGGTCCGTCCTCCCGCTGTTAACTGAGCCCGTCCCGCACCGCCTCGACGACTGTCGGCGGATCCAAGGCCTTCCCGTCCGCACGGGCGAGTGCTCCCCGAGCGACGAGTCGCTCTCGCGGCCGTCCGACCGGCTGTGGAACCGACTCCGTCGTGAGCAATCCGGCCTCGCGAAGCTCTCGTTTTATTCGCGTGAACGTCGACCGACTCCCGACGCCGGCGTCCTCACAGGCGCGACGCAGGTCGCCGTCGAGTGCCCCGTGAGAGACGCCGACCGCGTACGCCCGCGTTCGAGACTCGGCGTACTGGTCGTCACCCGCCGGCTCCGGATCGACACCGAGCGACCGGATCACGTCGTCCGCGAGCTCGGCGCCACAGCGGCTCCGAAACGCGCCGTACACCCGATGCCGGCTCGGGGTTCGGATACCGTACTCGGAGATGCCGTCGGCCTCGTCGACAAGAGACGTATACAGCTCTCGGAGAGCGGGATCGTCGCCGATCGAGGCCCATCGGTCGACGTCGCGGGCGACATCTATCGCTTCTTTCGGATCACTACCGTCGGTGTCCACCCCGATCGGCACAAGGACGCATCCCTCCGCTTCGCCGACCAAGACGGGGTTTGGCTGGGTCGCGATCCCGGTCAGGACTCGGCAGACGCCGGCCTCGATGAGCGCGGCGAGCCGACTCGCGGAGCGAAATCGATCGGTGAATCGGTCGACGACGCGCTCGTCGGCGAGGACGGTGAGCGTCGGGAGCTCTGAAAGCGGCGCGAGCGGGTCGCCACCGGTTTCGGCGGCCGTTCGCAACTCGTCGAGAGCGGGATCGACGAGCGCCGGCGCAGCGGCTCGATAGGCCTCGACGACCGCTGCCAGAAGCGTCGGCTCGGGGTCGACGAGCATCGGCTCCGCGATGGCGTCGAGCGACGGCGCCCCCGGGACGATCGGGAGTACCGAATCGGCTTTCATATCGGTAGCCTGCCACTCCCCTGAATTAAGCGTAGTGGGTGCGACGCCGCCCGAGACACAACCTCTACTCGAAACACAACCGCCGCTCGAGACGAGACCTCGGTTCGGTGGCCGCGTTTTTCCTGCGATCCGTTCCGGCTCGCGCGCCCTTTTGAGGCTCGGTGAAGAACGAAGACACATGCCACCGCTCAAACTCGGCCTCGGCCTCGGCACGTCCGGTCTCGACGACGCCGCAGAGTGTACCGATACCGTTGCCGCCGCGCTAGAGGCAGGGTACCGTCACGTCGACACCGCCCAAATGTACGACAACGAGGCCGCCGTCGGCGAAGGATTAGCCCGCGTCTTTACCGACCCGGACCGCGACGTCGACCGCGAGGACGTGGTCGTCGCCACGAAGGTCCACCCGGACAACCTCGCGCCCGACGACGTTCGCGAGACGGCCCGTGAGAGCCTCGACCGGCTGGGACTCGACCGCGTCGACCTGCTGTACGTCCACTGGCCGATCCGGAGCTACGACGCCGGAGCGACGCTCCCCGTTTTCGACGAGCTTCGCGACGCGGGGGTCACCGACCACGTCGGCGTCTCGAACTTCACTCCGGAGCTGCTCCGTGAGGCCCGCGAGCTGCTCGACTCACCGATCGCCGCCCACCAGGTCGAGTGTCACCCGCGATTCCAGCAGCCCGAGCTCCGCGGGCTCGCAGCTGAGTTCGACCATCACCTCGTCGGCTACTCACCGCTGGGCCGCGGCGACATCCTCGACGATCCGGCCCTCGCCGAGATCGCAGAGCGGAACGGGGCCTCTCCCGCGGTCGTCGCACTCGCGTGGGCGCTCGCTCGCGACGTGGTTCCGATCCCGAAGTCGACCGGTGACCACGTCGCAGAGAACTTGCAGGCGATCGATGTCGACCTCCCTGAGGTTGACCTCGCGGAGATAGACGCGTTGGAGCCGAGCGACCGGAAGATCGATCCGGACGACGCGGCGTGGAATCGGTGAGCTACGTCGTAGTCGGTGGGTCGCGATCGAAGCGCGCGGTCGAACCGGTCGACCGCACGGCAGACCTCGTTATACCGAGCTGAGCCTGGTCTGTAGCTCCGCGTCCGCACGAGCGACGAGGTCGTCGATCGGCTCGTCGAGGTACGTCCCCCACTGGTCGATGAAGCCGGACCGACCGAGCATCCGGACGACTCGATAGATCGGGGCCCGCTCGGCGAATCCGACGGGGAGTCCGCCGGCGCGTTCACGGTATCCACCGTACAGCGCTGCTGCGAACCGGTCGGGACCAGTGGTGTCGAAGCCGTTGAGCAGTTGGTCTTCGGCGCGAACGAGGTCGCGAGCGGGGTCGCCGACGTGCGCGAGCTCCCAATCGATCGGGACGACGCCGTCAGGGCCGATCCCCGGCCCGGACTCCGCGGAGCGCCCCCCAGCGTCGGCGACGAAGAGGTTGGGCTTCGCGACGTCGCCGTGAAGCAGCGCCGCCGGCGCGCCGGCGAGCCGGTCGCGGTTCGACTCGACACAGCCGAGGACGGCGTCGTAGTGGTCCGCGAGCCGCTCCGAGGTACCGATCTCCCGGGTCCGATCGATGGTCGAACGGAGCACGTCGGGCCATGGCGCCGAATCGAGGACGAGTTCGACCGATCCGTCACTCGCGGACGCCGCCCCGGCGATCTCACCCGCGCGCTCGAATCGGTCGGCGTGGAGCGTCGCGAGCGTCGCACCGACCCGACGGAGCAGCGCTTGCCGGTTCGTATCGTTCGCGTGCTCCCACGCTCTGAGGAGCTCTTGACCAGGTGCTGGTCCCGTAACGAGATACGGCACCGTCGCATCCGGGTCAGCAGCGAGAACCTCGGGGACGGCGAGCGCCCGCTCGCTATCGACGTATCGCAACACGGCGAGTTCGCGGGCGATTCGACTCCCGTAGCCGTCCGTTGCGACCTTGCAGAACGCGCGCGATCCGTCGGTAAAAACGACGCCGAGCGTCCCGTTGCCACCGTTCCATGACGGACCGGTGTCAGTAAGCCGGTCGACCGAGCGGTTCGGAACGGCGTCGACGAGAGCGGTCCTCACCCGGCTTTTCATATCTCTCTGCTGTATCGCGCGGATGTTAATACCACTGTCACTGGTGTTAGCACGATGCAGTCAAGAACAGCTTTCTCAGCCGGAGAGAGTCCGATTCCGGGAAACACCGACACCCTCATATCTGTTCTAGATCTATCAAGTCCCGTTGATAGACGACGAAACAAGCGAACGGGTCGAGTTCGAAGCGGACGGAGAGACGCTCCGTATCTGCGACGCCTTGGAAGGCGAAGAGCTGTTGCTTCGGGCGGATCGCGAAGTCGATTCACAGCCGGCGCTGCCGGATCTGTTCCCGTTCCCCGTCGACCGAGCGATCAGCTTCGAGACCGAGTCGCTCTCTATTCCCGTCTACTCTGCTGTTTCGGTCCGGGACGACGGCGGCGAATTCATGGCACAGCTCGACGAGACGATGGAGCTGCCCCACGGATCGTACTGTTTCGACATCAGCGGCGTAACGAAGGCGTTAGTGCGGATTACCGATGCTGAAGTAACCGCGACAGGGATGGCGGACTCCGGACCCGTCGAGCTGACCTTCGACCGTCCGCAGACGGTGACGGTCGGCGCGCGCTCGCTCCATACCCGTCCCGAGGCGACGATCACGGTTCCGGACGATCCGGCCGCGCTGGCCGAGGCCGTCTCGGTGTTCGGTTCGTCGATCAAGGAGTTCTCCCCCGAGCGGTCGTGGCCGACCCTTCGCGGCTATCCGCCGCGGATCGAGCGCGGTGACGAACTCGACATTCCGAGCCCGTTGGTCGCACCCGATACGGGCGTCGAAATCGTCGTCAAACCGATTTACGCCGACATTTACCGCCTCTCGACGCTCGCGTACTACCTCGGTGCCCGAATGGTCGTCGGCGACGGACCCGCGATCCGGCTCGACACGGGATACGTCGAGACGCTACCGACTGACGGAGTCGCGCTCGAGAAGCGCATCGAAGAGCTGTTGCGAACGTGGTTCTTTCTCGACACGCTCGCGTGCACGGAGGGGTACGTTCCGTCCGATCGATACGAGTACGAGCAGGTCGGTCCGGAGCTTCCGTTTTATCCGCCGAACCTTGCCGGCCTGTCGATGAGCGAGCGGCTGATGGAGTACTTAGAGGTCGACTCTCAGACGGTTGCACCGTACACTCCCGACTGGCCGACTGAGGCGGTGCTCAGACCGACCCCAGACAGCATGGATCTGCTTTCGCATCTCGCGCATGTCCTTGCACCGGTTCGCGTGCGCGGAGCCACCGAGTCGAGCCGACCAGACGCGCCGAACGCGCTGGCGACATCCCCGTGGATGGCTCCCGAAAACGGGATTCCCGACCCGGACGCCGACCCGCTTTCGGCGGGCGTATCGGTCTTGATGCCGGCGGGCTATGAGAACCTGCTCCGGCGGACGCGAACGGCGAGCGGTGAGGCTCGCGTGGTCGTCATGGTCGATTCGGCACAGCGAGCCGGAGCTGTTCGCCGAGCCCTCTCCGAGCCGGCCGTCCCGGACGGTATCGGGTCGTGGGAAGTTATCGATCGCCCCGACCGAGAGACCGCCACAGACGTGCTCGGAGACGAGGGTATCGATATCGCGTACTGCGGGCTTCCGGTTGAGGGTGACCGCGTGGTCGCAGGCGACGGTGCCGTCGCGCTCGACACCCTCGGCAGTGCTCCTGCGATGACGGTGTTTGAGGAGACGCGTCGGTGGTCGATCGGATCACAGTGCCTCGCCGACGGCGCACTACTTACAGTCCTTCTCGACTCGACACTCGAACCCGTACAGTTACGGCGGCTCTTCGCGCTGATAACGGCTGGCAGTCCGGTCAGCGTGAGCCTCCCCCTCTCGATACCGATGGGGCGATCGTCAGTCCAGATTGTCGGTGACCCGAGTATCGTGGTGGCCACAAACAGAGGATTATCGATGAACATCAATTCGATACGGTCCGTGTCACCGACGATACATGAGGTAACACGGATTGGCGTGCTTTCTCAGTCAACGAGGGTGGGAGGTCAACAACGGATGCTTTTTGACGGCTTCGACGGACACGATCAGTTGATCGGAGTCGAGCAGAATCTCGGAGAGAAGCTGCGCAGTTCACAGGTTGTGGATCTGTTCGATCATTCGGACGCGATCGTCTGTCTCAACGGTGAGTTGATTCTTCCGAGTGACGGGGTTTCAGAGGAGTCGATCACTGCGGCGGCTCGTCGGGCGCTGTCTGAGGATTCAGCGGTCGACTGTCTTCTGGCGGACGGACTCATCGCGTGTGACGGGTCGATTCAACCCACCACAGACCACAGCTCGACCGAATAGCCGCACCCGTTGCGGTCTGTTACTCCTGATACGCGACGCGGACCTGTTCCCACTTCCCGACGTCTTCGAGGTGCGCCTGCAGCTCGTCGGCGTACGCTTGAACGAGCCGTTCGGCGGCTTCGAACTCCTCGTCAGAGGGTCCGTCGCTGCCGCCCCCGCCGAGCCCGAGCGCGCCTTTGATCGAATCGACGATTCCCCCGCCCGAGCCGCCGGAGCGCTGCTGTGACGGGGCACCCCCCATTGCGGCGACCTGCGATCGGACGTTCTCCAGTTCCGGCATGATCGCCGGGAGACTAGAGGTGTCGGCGACGATCCGGGCGGCCTCCGGATCGTCGGCGTCCTCGATCTCGAACTCGGTCGCTGTCATGATGAGCCCCCACTCCTGACTGGAGAACTGAGACCCGGCTACGCGCTCGTTGAACTGGTTGTCGACGGTCATACGCTCGCCGACGATTGCATCTGTCCACTCGCTCATACGCGTCAGTTCGACGGTGACAAACAAAAGGCGTTCCCACCGGCGTGGAGTTCGCGAGGCCCTTTATATCGCGCGTCGCTTGGATCGGACATGAGCGACCGAACGCGTCGAGAGGCGCTCGCGGCTGGCGGTGTTGTGATCACTGTCGCCCTCGCTGGCTGCGGGGACTCCGAACTCCCCGGTGACGGAGACGAAGAGCGAGTCGACCGGACCGGTGAGCAGACCGTCGACGTCGTCGTCGGCTCCGACGGCGGGTACGGATTCGATCCGGCAAACATCACCGTGGATCTCGGTACGACGGTTCACTGGGAGTGGAACGGTGAGGGAGGCAGCCATAACGTGTACGAAGTAAACGACGCGTTCGAATCCGAACTCATCGATGAGGCGGGGTTCACCTTCGAGCACACGTTCGATGGGACGGGCACCTTCGAGTACGTCTGTACGCCACACCAGACGCAGGGGATGGTCGGCGTCGTCGAAGTCGTCGAATGAGCTCACAGCCAGACGAGCGACTTCGCTGACACTCACCGCAATCCGTCGAACGCGCCACCGGCGAGACCGACACCCTCCGGCACCGGTAGTTGACCCGCGTCGACCGGGCACGGATCGGCGGCGAGGTCCTCGGCGAGAAGCGGGCCGGTGGCGAGCCCACAGGGAGCAACGTCCGGGATTGCCGCCGCGACGTGGACCGCGGCGGTCCGGGCAACGACCGCGTCGATCGTCGTGGTAACGACCGGCTCGACGCCCGCCGCTCGGGCTCGAAGCGCAGTCGCAAGCGCCCGGTCAGGCCCGCCGAGCGCCATCGGCTTGAGAACGACGACATCGGCGGCGCCGGCGTCAACGACCGCCCCGAGAGTGTGGTTCGCGAGCGATTCGTCGAGTGCGATCCGAACGCCCGTGTTCTCGCGAAGCGCGGCGGCACCCGCTAAGTCGTCGGCCGGAATCGGCTGTTCGACGTACGCCAACTCCAGCGGTTCCAGACGGTCGAGCGCGCGTGCTGCAGTCTCGCGGTCCCACGCACCGTTCGCATCGGCACGGAGGACGACTCCGTCGCCGACGTGCTCCCGAACCGCACGAAGACGCTCGATATCGTCGTCGAGATCTCGGACCCCAACCTTCAGTTTGAGGCAGCCGAATCCCTCCGCGACGGCCTGCTCCGCCTCGCGGACGGTCGCGGCCTGCGACCCGTCTCCGATCGTCGCGTTGACCGGAACCACGGCGGCGGGCGCGGGAAGCCCGTGATCGGCGGCGAGATGCGCCGACAGGGAGCGATCACCACCTCGGGCCGTTGCATCCGCCAGCGCGAGCGCGAGCCCGTGACGTGCGGCGGGAGTCTCCGTCGGGTCGACCCCGGCAGTCACGTCGACGAACGCTTCCGTTTCCGCTCTCGTACGGGCCTCGTGTAGCGCCGACTCACAGGCGGACAGCGATTCAGTCCAGCCCGAGAGCGGGGTCGCCTCGCCGATTCCGAGCGCGGGGATACGCTCGCCTGCAACGGCCTCACCGTCTTTACCGTCTTCAATTGCTGTAACGTCTACATCGACGAGGAACCCTTCGCGTCGGTCGATCGGTCCGTTGGCCGTGTCGAGCGGAGTCGCAAGATCGACTGCGAACGAGCGGAAACGCATCGGTCAGAGCGCGAGCCCCACGGCGAAGGTCACCGCGTACGCCGCGAGGAGCTTGCCGGTCGATTCGAGCGCAGGGTTAAGCATCTCACCGGCCGTCTCGGTGACGACGGTGTGGGCGACGACGACCGCGAGCGGTAGCGTGGTGAGCGGGAGAAGCACCGCGACGCCGTCTCCGCGAGCGAGAAACCAGAGGGGGGCGGCGTACGCGAGCCCCAGCAACGCGAGGAACTGCGCCCGCGAGAAGCGGTAGCCGAACCGGACCGCAAGCGTTCGTTTGCCCGTCTGAGCGTCCTCTTTCAAGTCGCGAACGTTGTTGACGACGAGAATGTTCGTCGAGAGGGCGGCGATCGGGAGGCTGGCGACGACGGCCGCGAGAGTGATCGTTCCGTCGGGAACCCCCAGCGGGAACGCGCCCGCGGCGAGCGCGGCCGCCTGGACGTAGTAGGTGCCGGTGACGGCGATCACACCGAAGAAAACGAACACGAACAGGTCACCGAGCCCGTGGTAGCCGAGCGGGTACGGGCCGCCGGTGTACGCGATCCCCGCCGCGACCGAGGCGAGGCCGATCACGAGGATCGGGACGCCGCCGACGTACACGAGGTACGTTCCGACAGCGATTGCGGCCGCGAACGTGAGCCACATCGCCCGCTTCACCTCGGCCGGCTCGATGAGACCGCTGGCGACGACGCGGGTAAACCCCTCACGGTCGTCCGTATCAGCCCCCTGAATCGCGTCGTAGTAGTCGTTCGCGAAGTTCGTACCGACCTGGATCAGCGCCGCACCGACCAGCGCCGCGATGGCGGGCAGCGGGGCGAACACCCCGGCCTCGACCGCGAGTCCGACACCGACGATCACGGGGGCAGCGGCCGCGGGTAGCGTCTGTGGGCGCGCGGCGATCACCCACGCCCGTCGTCGCGACACCTCGACACTCATTGGAGGTTGTAAGTGTGTACCGCCCGTTAAGCTTACCATCGCGACGGGGGTATCGACACCGCCACACCTCGATCCCGGCGAACGCTACCGAGGCACACACAGCTAACCCTTCCCAGCGAGTGGACTCGTCTATGGCCCGTGTCCCGTACGCCGACGCAACGGATGTTCCGGACGAGTACGAGGATCTGTTGGAGTCGTCGCTGCAGGGAAAGCCCCTACACGTGTATCAGTCGATCGGAAACAACCCGGAGGTGCTCGCTGGGCTCCGCTCGTTCCTCGGGGCGCTGTGGACCGACAGCGGGCTCTCTGACCGCGAGCGCGAGATCGTGATCCTCGCCGTTGCCCGTGAGACTCGAAACCGCTACGAGTGGCACCAACACGTCAACATCGCTCGCGGCGTCGGGATCGGCGACGACATCATCGCCGCGATCGGGACCGGGGACTTCGGCTTGCTAAGCGACGACAAGACTGTCCTGATCGAGTACGCGCACGCGGTCGTTCGGGGCGAGGTCGACGCGATCGCTCACGACGAGATCGCGGCGCGGTACGACGACGAGGCGATCGTCGGGATCGCCGCAGCCGCACAGGGGTACGACGCGCTCGGTGGCCTGATCGAGGCGTTCGACCTCGAGTTGGAGCCGGGGACAGCGTTCCACGGGTGGGACCCGCGGTAGCGGTACGAGTGCCGGAGCGACACGGGTGGCATCGACACAGCAGAGCGAAACCCCTCCGGAATCGATAGATACGACAGGGCTCGGCCCGTGTGATCGGTATGGGCGACACGACGGCCACGGAGGCAAACGGTATCACCGCGCGATACGAGGAGACCGACGGAGAGCGGCTGCTCACGTTCACTCTCGACGGGCGGGAGGCGGCGGTCGCACAGAACGTCGACGGCTACGCCATGTTGAAAGTCCGACCGGGACCGCAGGGCGACGAATTAGAGCGGTATTACGGATTCGACATGGCCCTCGATCACGCAGCGGAGCTACTCGGTGTCGGAGTGACCGACCTCCCGATACCCGAGGCCGCCGCCGATATGGGAATGTGAGTACCGGGGCGGCTCCGGCCGGCCGGTCGTTGGTGAGATCGCATGCTGCAAACCAAGGCAAAGCAAGGTAATGAGCGTAGAGTGCTGTGTCACTGAGAGTGAGCGGTCACGCTGCTCAGAAGTGCCGGAACGAGACATGCCGCACGAGAGCGGCAAGAACGAAACGTCCGAGAAAGTGTC
>LKMY01000017.1 GCA_001564205.1 Nanohaloarchaea archaeon PL-Br10_U2g5 | reverse complement strand
CGCGCTCCAGCTCTCCCTGCTCGAGGCCGCGGCCCTTGCCGCCGACGGGGTCCTGTCTCTGTCGGCGTCGGTGGGAGCCAGCGGGGAGTCAGCCGAAGACCGACTCGCGGACGGCGACGAGGCGCGACCCGACGACTCCGCCGCCGCGGTCGTCGCCCGCGGCCGGGCAGTCGAGGGCGAGCGGTTCGACCGCCGGCTCGCCGTTTATCAACGACTCCGCGAGGCCGACGCCGTGCCGAAGACCGGCTTCAAGTTCGGCGCCGACTTCCGGACGTACCTCGACGTGGAGACCGTCGACGACCTGCCGCACTCCGAACACCTCGTGCGCGTCGTCGAACCGGGCCACCGGTTTTCGCCCCGAGAGCTCTCGCTCGACGTGCGGCTCGCGGGCGGGGTCCGGAAGGAGATGGTGTTCGCGCTCGTAGGGACCGGTGACGAGGGTGGCAACGGCCGCGCCAGTGCCGGCGACGGCGACGACGACCGCGGTGCCACCGACGGCGACATCGAATGGCTCTCGATCGGCCGTCTCACCCCTTGATAAATGCCCCCGTCAATGAGCCATTCCAACTACCAAACTGCCGCCGACACGTACTGATGCTGGCGGTCGAACACACCGCCGGTGTCATGTACTGCTCGTCTCAGCGGGACTGAGACCTCTCGCGGGGCCATGCTCAGGCCCCGGCCGCCCACTCTGGACATCGACCGGCAGGCGACGCGAACCGGCACATCGGCGAAAACCCACACGGGACTGTTAAGACCCGTTCGCCGCACCGACCGATCCCCCCGGACAGTCGGCCGACGTCGCCTCGCCTACCGGTCGGAGTCCCTCTCGAGATAGAGTTCGATTACCGAACGCAGGCCACACACGCGCCTGCTACCGCCGTCGGTGCCGCAGAGGGCCGTCGCGCGCACAGCGCCTGAGTAGCGTCCCACTGTGACCGGCGTCTCACGGATACCACCAATTGCCTTCGAAGCCCCGAACAGGCAGCGTTTCCTGCGATTGAAAACGCTAAACGGTCTTTTTATTGTAGAGACCGAAACCCGCGTGATGAACCCAGGCAGCGTCGACGGCACACCCGACTCGACGCCGATCGCGGAAAGCCGCGATCTGCGGGTAGTACTTGAGGTAGAACGCGGCGGTTCGTGTTTTATCGATGACCTCGACGGCGACGTGATCGACGTCGACGTACGAGTTGACGACGGGATTTGCCAATCGGAAGTGACGATTTGTGAGGCCTCCGAGGCCGATGTGTCGAGCGCTGAGACCTGCCAGCCAGCAACCGGTGCTGACACGGAGCGTGTCGTGACAAAGTATCACACTGACGAGGTCTGTGACCACTGCCCAACTGCGGTGTTCTCGGCTCACGGCTGTATCCCCCACTTCCTGCGTGAGGGCGACGGCTCGTTTTTTGTCAAGACGTTTCTTCCCTCCTCGGCAACCGTCTCTGCACTTGTAAGCGATCTCACCGAAGTCGGATCAACTGTTCGATTAGTGAGCATGACACATACCGGAACCGGTGAGGAGCTCACTGAAGAGATATACGAGGTCGATGTCTCGGTGCTGACGCCGAAGCAGCGTGCAGCACTGCAGCTGGCGATCGACTCCGGCTACTACGAGTCTGGCGATGAGCCGTCGATGGCCGCACTGGCCGAACAGTTCGGTATTACGACATCGGCATTCTCACAGCGGTTGTCCCGCGCTGAACAGAACGTCATGGGACAGTTTTCCGACGACTGATCGCCGGTCGGCCATCCGGAGGTCCCCGCATCGAAGGCAGTCGGGGACCGTATAGTCACCGTCCTCGCTGCTCGCCGATCGACGAGTGGGCCGCGGTCGTGACTCGATTCAGGGTCTGAACAGCCCAGCAGTAAAACGGCGACCGAGAGGTCGCTTCGACGCGTTCACGGAACGACGGAATCCATTCGTAATGCTCGTCGTGGAACCGGGCGTACTCGGCGAGCGACGAGGTCTCTAAGAGAAGTCCGCCGTACTCCAACAGCAACGAAATATGATCTGCCGGGTAGGCTGCCGGTATCTCGGCGTCTATCGCCTCGTATCGCCGCTGCATATCGCTGGCTGGCGGTCCAGCGAGGATGCCTCGCTCGTCGCCGTCCCACCACGCCTCGTAGGCCGATTCGGCCGGTGGTGCGTACTCGCCATCGAACGCTTCGAATGTCCGGAGATACGCCTCTTGTGGTGACTGCTCAAACTCGGGCGGGGATTCAACAGCTGCCAGCCCCAGTTGTTGGGCACAGCCTTCGATCGTCGTAGCGAGTGTGCCGTCATCGACGGCCGCGACGAACGCGTCGTCTGGGTGTTGAAAACACGTTGCTAACACTGTGTACAGGTCTGCGTATCGTTGGTTCATTTGTGAGTGGCGAATTCCGGAGCGATTAGACCGCGACTATCGGCTGTTGGACCGCTGTGAACACCAATAACACCCGGAGCATGAACGAGCCGGCGATGACCAGCCCGAACTTCATCGTCGTCACGCGCTTCGTTGCCAGCATGCTCGCCTCGTCGGCCAGTTGTTGTGCCGCCGAGATAGCCAGCGGTGCGAGCAGGCCACCCGCAACGACCCCGACAAACAGCAGCAGGCCGACTCCACTGGTGAGGTTGGTCAGTGTTTCGGATGCAGTGAGACCGCCGCTCGACAGCGTGTACAGCAGCGCGGCAAGCACGCCGATTTCGACGACAATCACCGCGTCGTCGAGCTTGGCGAAGCGGTGGACGAGACGGCTGTCGAGATCGTGCATCTGGTAAGTGACCGCGATGACCATCGCGATACCAGCCGAAAACCCACTGGCGACGAACAGCGGCGGCAACAACGCCTCGTTCCACAGCGGAACGTTCCAGCCGACTGCGCTCAACAGCAGCGCGGTGTAGATGACCAGCAGGATCGCCAGCCCGACGCCAACGACGCTCGTCACCTTGCGAGCCAGACCAGTTGGCCGCGTGAGGTCGGCCACGCGGTCGACCAGATCAGTCAGTCCGAACCCAACTCGGTCGACGATGTGTCTCGGCAGCCCACTTGCGTCGTCGACAGCTTCCGTACCGAAGGTGGCCCAGATCATCCGAGCCATCACGACCACGCTGAAGGCGACGACAACCCAGGTGCCGATTGCCATCCACGACGACCAGTTGGTAAACCGCACCGGGAACATGAACGCCCGCAGGAACGGCCCCGACAGATGTGCCAACAGCGTCCACGAGCCGGCGACAATCGTCGTGAACGACAGGGTCCATCCCCAGCGGGTGACGACACCGTAGCCCTCGCTGTTGGGGTTGCAGTCACCGAGCCACTCAGTGATCGACGCCACCAGGAACGCCCCGCCAGCGATCCCACCTAAAAAGAGGTAGATCGCCACGAAGATGTCCCAGTGGCCCGACCCAACCCACCAAGCTCCTGTTAGTATCATAGGGTATCACGCCTCGTACGGGAACGCATCGTCGCCGTCCCTGTCCGCTTCAACGATGACGTTTGCCGGTTCTTGAGCGAACGCTTTCATCGCCGACGCAGAGGCCTGCTCTTTCAGTTCGCTAACTGGCCCGGCCTTGATCGCGTCGCCGACGCAGTTGTCGACACATGCCGGCGTCGATCCGCCATCTTCCTGTTTGCTTCGTGGCGGCACGTCGTGGCCGCCGCCGGGGCCTTCGCCGAGACACAAGTTACACTTCGACATGATTCCGCCGTCGTCGTAGGTGGGTGCGCCGTACGGACAGGCCCACCCACAGTAGTGACAGCCGATGCAGCTATCTCGGTCGACAGTCACGATACCGTCTTCCTCGCGCTTTTCGATCGAGTTGCACGGACACACCTTCTCGCAGGGCGCGTCCGCACAGTGCATACACGACATCGATATCGGGAGGGAACTCACGTCCGGGAACGACCCTGTCGTGACGTTCTTCACCGTTCGCCATTCGTCCTGATCTGAGTCACGGCCGTGTCGTTGCGTACACGACACCGAGCAGGCGTGACAGCCGATGCACTTCTCGGTATCGAAGTAGAACGCCCACTGTTCTCCCATGTTAGACACCACCCTCGACATCGACCGCAATGTGTCTGTCCGGCTGTCCCGTGATCGGGTCCATCTGTTCGGCGTGGAGTGTCATGGTGTTCATTCCCTCGTAGTCCTGCTGGGCGGAGCCGGCTCCGAAGCCGTATTCGCTGGTCACGAAGCCGGGACGGATTAGCTCAGTGACGTGGGCCATGAGCTCGCCGCTCCCGGTCGCCGATTTGACGGTTACCATATCGCCGGTCTCGACGCCTCGCTCGTCGGCGTCGACCGGATTGATATGGAGGTAGTTGCCGCGGTAATCCTCGTCGGCAAGGTCGTTCTTCCGGGCGAACTGATCGAGCATGCGGTCGATTCCCTGATCGCTGCCGTGCGAGAAGAACACGGACCGGATGTCGAAGAACTCCAGTGGGTACTCCTCGCTGCGTTCGTCGCCGTACGTTCCCGGCGCCTGCCATTCAGGCGCCGTCCCCATGCCTGCCTCTTCGGCGGCTCTGACGAACGGCTGAACCTGATCGAGATCGAAGCTGAACGCTGGGCCCTCTTGATCGCGCCACTGCTCATAGCCGTACTCCCCGACAAGTTCGAAGTTCTGCTCGCCACTACAGAGCTCTTCGAGAGTGAGGTCGACCGCCGACAGCTGGTCGTCGATAAACGCTTCGTGATTCGCCCACGGGAAGTACTCACCCCAACCCATCGCCTCGGCGATCCCCGTCAGGATCTCCCAATCGGGTTTTGTGTTGAACTGCGGCTCAGTGGCGGCGTTGCCGCCGATGACCCACTGACGTTCGCTGTAGGCGCTCCAAGATCCGGTACCGACGGTATCTTTCTCCAGCTGAGTTGCATCCGCGAAAACGACGTCAGCGTTACGTGTGACACCGTTCCAGTAGGCGTCGACGGCGATGACGAGATCCATCTTTTCGAGGGCATCCATCCACGCATCCGCGTTGCCGTCTTTCAGCGGCATGTCGTGGTGACAGTAGATACCGTTGATATGGCCGTTGTCGACCATCTCAGGCACGAGGTTGTGTGCGATTCCCTCGACGTGACGGAACGGGTAGTCGCTGTACTCGTCGTACTTATGGAGGGCCTTCTGCTTGTCCGCAGCGTTGTTCGGGAGGTCGACGCCCTGGATCGTCTCGGAGGTTCCCTTTTCCTCGGGTGTCCACTCGCAGACTTCGAAGGGGTCGGCGGTCGGCGTTCCCTTCCAGAGTCGTAGTCCACCGGGTCGGTCGATATTGCCGACCAAGCCGTTGAGCGCGGTGATGTTCTGACAGGCTTTCAACCCGTTTGACTGCTGAGCCGTCCCGGTCCAGATCGAGATTCCCGCCCGCGGGGCCGCCTCGGCGAACCCGCGGGCGATCTGCCGGATTGTGTCGGCTTCGATCCCAGTTATCTCGGCCGCCCATTCGGGCGTCTTATCGGCGACGGCCTCCTGATAGGCCTCGAAGCCGTACGTGTGGTTCTCAACGAACTCGGCGTCGTAACGGTCCTCCTCGATGATGACGTGGGCCATCGCCAGCGCGAGCGCGCCGTCGGTTCGCGGCTCAATCGGCAACCACTCATCTGATTTCTCAGCCGTCTCGGTGTACTGCGGGTCGATAGTGACCAGTGTCGCGTCGTTCTCTTCGATGGCTTTCAGAATCCCTTTGGCCTCGAACTGCCCAGCAAACGCCTCGAGCGGGTTGCGACCCCACATGAGAAGATACTCCGAGTGCTGGTAATCCGGGATCCGGGTGTTCGACCCGACGCCCATCATGCCGCCGGTGACGAACGTCGGTCCCGCACAGACGTGGACGCCGCGACCGATCCGCTCTGGCGTGCCGTAGAGGTCGCGCCAGATCGTTCGGAAGATCGGCGTTTCGGCCCAGCTCCCGGCGTCCAGAAACGTCTCGGCGCCGTGTTCCTCGTCGAACTCCTGAAGCCGCTCGGCGGTGTACTCGAACGCTTCCTCCCAGCTCGCTTCCCGGAGTTCGCCATCCACCCGGACGTACGGCTGTTTGATCCGCTCGGGGTCGTGGGTTTTGTCGAGTTGCGCTAACCCCTTTGGACACAGCGTCCCCTCGGTTCCGGGGCCGGCACTTCCGCGCGGATTGCCGTCGACACCCGTAATACCGACGACGGTGCCGTCGTCAGTCACGCTGACCTCTTGTGCGCAGTTGTGACAGCACATCCAGCAGTTGCCGAACGCGGTCTCGGCATCGGCGATCGGTGTTGCCGTTCGGTCCGTCGTCCCGATCCCAAGACGTTCAGTCGTGTCTGACACGCAGCCGCCGAGAGCCGCCGCCGTTGCCACACTTCCACCGGTTTTCAGTAGCGAGCGGCGGGTCAGCCCGTCCCCTGACTCGCTACTCACGGCTCATCACCGCTGCAGGCGTGTACTCGTCGCCGAACTCTGCGATGAGCTCGTCCTCGTACTTCTCGTGGAACTCCCGTTCGTCCAGCTCGCCGTTGGCGACGCGCATGGCGTCGATCCCCATCCGCCGACCCAGCTCCTGATCGTACGGACAGTCGTCGGGGACGTCCGATAGATCGTCGACGATATCTACCGGAGTGGTGTCGGTGTCCGCCTGACTCAGTTCCGACGGTGCAAGGTCCGGATCACTCATATCTATCTATCTGTTCACCTCCCCAGTAGGCGTCACTCTCCAGTGGTGAAGGCTTTATACACACCAATCTAAGGCATAAAAATATTATAATTCATCCGCCCGGACGAACGATAGCTGATAATTAAAACCTTCTACAGTTGAGCCACAGAGCGATGGGGAGGCGGCCCGTATCTCGTAGCCATGAGCCAACAGTATCAGTCACGGAGCGTCAAGGAAGTATTCACCCTTCGGTGTGCCGCCTCACGAGTTGAACTCCTTCGTCTGGGTGGTGCACACAAATGACGCCGCCGGCACCATACAGCTACGAGATTCAGTTCGACGTTATCGGCGCCTGTCGAAGCGAGTACAACCGCTGGCTCGCACAAAACAGCGTCACGTGGGCGAGTCACGACGCCGTTGCGAGCTTTCACGTCCACCGCAACAGCGACAGGGAGTCTCCCGAAGTTCGGTTGATCTTCGGCTTTCAGTCTGCCGAGAAGCGAGGGGCGTTCGTGAACAGCAGCGTCCATACCAGCGCGAAAGAGGCACTCACAGAGGTTACGGCCGGACTTGAGGCCCACCTGTGGGAACGATCCGGTATTCGACTCAGTGACGCTGCCGACCACGAGCCGACTGAACCATCGCCATGTGATGAGCTTCCGCCGATTCCGGAGGAACTGCTGTGAGCAGTTCGATTCGTGAACGGCTGTCGGCGGTCGAGACGCCGGAGCCCCTGATCGACGATGGACACGGGGGGACGGACATCGTCTCGCAAGGACTCGTCGGTGAGATCAGCGTCGACGACGAGACGGCCGCCGTGCCGCTGGCCCTCGGGGCGCCGTACTCGCCGGCCGAGACGGAGTTGGTAGCGGAGGTTCGAGCGACCGTCGAATCGGCCGGTTTCGAACCGGAACTTTCGGTCGACATCGACGACGACACGCCAGCAACGGCGGGACCGATCGTGATTGCGGTCTCCTCCGGCAAAGGTGGGGTCGGAAAGAGCACCATTGCCGTCAACCTCGCTGCGAGTATCGCGGACCGCGGGGCCGCAGTCGGTCTGTTCGATGCCGACGTGTACGGCCCAAACGTTCCCAGAATGCTGGGCGTTCAAGACGAGCCGGTGCGAGCGGACCGAAACCGGCAGATCGTCCCAGTCGAGGCTCACGGGATGAAACTCATGAGCGTCGGGTTTCTGGTCGACGAGGAGCTGCCGGTTATCTGGCGCGGATCGATGGTCGACCAGACGCTCACGGAGCTGTACCGCGATGTCAACTGGGGACAGCTCGAGTATCTGATCGTCGACTTGCCGCCCGGAACCGGCGACGCGCAGCTGACGATGCTCCAACAGATGCCCGTGCTTGGGTCGGTTGTCGTTACGACGCCACAAGACGTCGCCCTCGACAACGCTCGAAAGGGAGTTCGGCTGTTCGACGACCACGACGCCGAGGTATTCGGAATCGTCGAAAACATGAGTGCGTTCGTCTGTTCGAACTGCGGTGAGAACCACGAGATCTTCCGGGCCGGCGGCGGGGCGAAGCTGGCCGCGGAGTTCGACGTACCCGTGTTGGGTCGGATCCCGCTCGATCCGGCCGTCGGAGAAGCCGGCGAAGCCGGCAAGCCGATCGTTCTTGCAGGGACAGCCGTCGCTGACCTGTTCGGTGAACTCGCGGGCGAACTCATGAATTGCGTCGGGCGGCGCCGCCGGCACTCACACACGGCCCGAACGGACACCGGCGGCGACTAGCCTTTTCGACGAACGTACCATTTGTGCGCCGCCGAGTAGTCGGCGAAAGCGGATCGGACTCGCGAGGTCCGCCTCTCGACAGCTATGCTTTCGAGCGACGAACCGGACGACTAACGGTCGGCGGCCGCCTCGTTGCCCCTGATGAGCGACCCGATCCAGTACGACCCGATCGGCGTGATTCGGACGCCGTTTGACGACCCGAGCGAGATGCCGATTCAACCGGCAAGCGAGTCGGCGGCCAGTGGAACAGTCGACCTCGAGGACGAATACGAAGGCGGCCTCGCCGACCTCGAGGGGTTTTCCCACTGCATCCTGCTGTATCATCTCCACGCCGGGAACGACGAGTATACTCTGCGACCGACGCCGTTTCTCGACGACGTTGGCCGCGGGCTGTTCGCCACTCGCGCACCGAGTCGACCCAACCGGATCGGGCTCTCGGTGGTCGCAATCGAGTCAGTCGATGGCACTCGAGTCACCGTCTCAGATATCGACGTGGTCGACGGCACACCGCTTCCGGATAGCGAACCGTTCGTCCCCGAGTGTGACCAACCAGACACCGCCGCGGCGGGACGGATCGACGCGACCGATCGAACGGCCACCAAGACCCGGTCCGACGATCGCTTCGGCGGCGGCGCGTCCGAGTGAGAATCGGCCGCGCGCCTCTCACGACCACCGCCGAACAGCACGGTTTTGTGCCGTCACTCCATGATTCGATCATGAACTCGGTTGCTCCCGCAGAGCTCGACAATCGGTTACAGTCGAACGACAGGCTGTACGTTCTCGACATTCGTCCCGAAGAGCGGTACCGACGAAACGCGATCGACGGGAGCGATAATCTCCCGGTGTACGACGAACTCCGAGGCGGCGACGATGGGGCGCTGCTCGGGCAACTCGGTGAGATCCCTCCCGATCGTGAGGTTGTCGTCGTCTGTAAGATGGGCATCGTCGCGAAACGAGCGGCGACACTGCTCGACGAGGAGGGATACGATGCCACCGTCTTGTTGGGCGGCATGAGCGGATGGTCGGGGTATCAGAACAACACCTTCACGTACAAGCTTCGGTCGCTGTTGTGGAAGCTCCGGTGAGCAGGTGCTGACTGAGGGCAGCCGTCGACACGGTCGTGCCGGTCGCAACCCACCAGAGTGCTCCGGCCTCACCGCCGTCGGGGATACGGTCGCGAGCGAAACGGTTTCAGCGCTCTACACGGAACGAACGACCGATGACCGATCTCCGCCGCCGGGCCAAACGACTGATACTGTACCTGATGGCGCCGGCGTACGTCGTCGCTGGGGTTCTCCACTTCGTGGTCCCCGAGCTGTACGTCCAGATCGTCCCGCCGATCTTCCCCGCGCCGCTCGCGCTCGTCTATCTCTCCGGCCTCGCGGAGATCGCCGTCGGAATCGGACTCCTGATTCCCCGGACGCGACGATACGCCGCGTGGGCGACCGTCGCGCTCCTCGTCGCGATCTTCCCGGCGAACGTCTACATGGCGACTCACGGCGTCGTCATCGAAGGCATGCCCGGCGGCGGCGACCCCTCGGAACTCGTCCGCTGGGGACGCCTCCCGCTGCAGGGCGTGTTGATCCTCCTCGCGCTCTGGTACACCCGCCCGCCGGCCGAGACCGAAACGCGCTGAGGCGAGCGGCCAATCGCCGTCGATCCGCGCTACTCGCTCCCCAGCTTCGTCTCGCCGACCGCGTCGTGCCCCTCGATGACCTCGGTCCCGCCCATGTACGGACGCAACGGCTCGGGGACGGTGACCGTCCCGTCCTCATTCTGGTAGTACTCGAGGATGGCGACGACGACGCGGGGGATCGCGAGCCCCGAACCGTTCAGCGTGTGGAGGAACGCCGCGGACTCGTGGTGCTCCTCGCGGTAGCGAATCCCGGCGCGCCGCGCCTGGAAGTCCTCGAAGTTCGAGACCGAGGAGACCTCCAGCCACCGGCCGCCCCGCTCGGGGCCGTCGTCCATGTCGTCGCCCGGCGCCCACACCTCGATGTCGTACTTCTTCGCCTGCGTGAACCCCAGATCACCGGTACACATCTCTAAGACCCGGTAAGGGAGTTCCAGCCGGCGAAGCACCGCTTCGGCCTCGTCGACGAGCCCCTCGAAGCGCTCGTCGCTCTCCTCGGGCCGCACGAAGTTCACCATCTCGACCTTGTTGAACTGGTGGACCCGGACGATCCCCCGCGTCTCGGTGCCGTGTTCGCCTGCTTCCTGTCTGAAGTTCGGCGTGTACGCCTGGTATTTGAGCGGAAGATCCTCGCCGAGCAGGATCTCGTCGCGGTGGAGGTTCGTGACGGGCACCTCAGCGGTCGGAAGCAGCCAGAGGTCGTCGTCTGCGTACGGCTCCTCGTTGGTCCCCTCGATCCGGTAGGCGTCCTCGGTGAACTTCGGGAGCTGTCCGGTGCCCCGCATCGAGTCGGAGTTGACGGGAATCGGCGGGAACACGTCGTGATACCCCTGATCGCGGTGCACGTCGAGCATAAACTGGATCAGCGCGTGTTCCAGCCGAGCGCCGTCGCCTTTCGCGACGTAGAAGCCGCCGCCGGCGACTTTCGCGCCGCGATCGAAGTCGAGGATCTCAAGCTCCTCGCCGAGGTCGTAGTGGGGGATCACGTCTCCCGGAAGCGTCCGGATGTCGTCGAACCCCTCGCGGCGCACCTCGACGTTCTCCGACTCGTCTTCACCGACCGGCACCGACTCCTGCGGGATCTGTGGGAGTTCGAGCAGCGACTCCTCGAGTTTGGCCTCCAGCTCGTCGGCTCGCTCTTCGATCGCCTGCAGCTCCGATTTAAGCTCCTGTGAGCGTTCGATCGCCGCCTGCGCTTCGGCCTCCTCACCGGCCTGTTTCAGCTCACCGATCCGCGAGGAGACCTCGTTGCGCTCGTGGCGCAGGTCGTCGCCGCGCCCTTTCAGCTCTCGCCACTCCTCGTCGATATCGAGTATCCGGTCGAGGTCGACGTCGACGCCCTTGTTGTCGAGCGCCTCGCGGACGACCTCGGGGTTCTCCCGGACGAACTGTCGAGATAGCATTTGTCGTGGATTCCGCCGGGCGACCCAAAACCGTATCGGAGCGTCGCTACCGATCACCACGGTTTAAGTAACCCGACGCGACCCGATACCTATGCTCATCACGGGTGCGGAGCTGGCCGACGGGCGAGTCCGCGACATCCGGATCCGAGAGGGAACGATCGAGGCGATCGAACAGGGGCTCGATCCGATCGCCGGCGAGCGCGTCGTCGACGCCCGAGGCCGACACCTCCTCCCGGGCGCCATCGATATTCACGTCCACTTTCGAGAGCCGGGCGGGAGCCACAAAGAGACGTGGGAGTCCGGTTCGAAGAGCGCGGCCGCCGGTGGCGTCACGACCGTCGTCGACCAGCCGAACACCTCTCCGCCGACCGTCGACAGCGAGGCCTTCGACGAGAAGGCCGCTCTCGCCGCGGGCTCGTACGTCGATTACGGGATCAACGGTGGGGTCACCGCTCAGTGGGATCCCGAGAGCCTCTTCGAGCGCCCGCTGTTCGCGCTCGGCGAAGTGTTCCTCGCGGACTCGACAGGCGACATGGGAATCGCACTCGAACTGTTCGAGGAGGCGCTCGGCGAGGCGGCCGCCCGCGAGGTTCCCGTCACGGTCCACGCAGAGGACGAGACGCTCTTCGATGGATCGGCGCTTGACGGTGATCTCGGCGGCGTCGGAACCGCGGCGATCGCCGACGCGTGGTCCGCCTATCGAACTGCCGAAGCGGAGGAAGTGGCCGTCAAGCGGGCGCTGAAAGCGGGTGCCGCAAGCGACGCGCAGGTCCATATCGCGCACACCTCGACGCCGGAAGGGATCGACGCGGTCACCGAGGCGAGGGCGGACGGAGGCGACGGAGGCGACGCCGACGCTGCTCGACGCTTCACCTGTGAGGTGACCCCACACCACCTCTTTTTATCGCGGGAGAACGCCGGCCGTCTCGGCACGTTCGGGCGGATGAACCCGCCGCTTCGCTCCGAAAAGCGGCGGGCCGGCGTCTTCGAACGACTCCGCGACGGCGATGTCGACGTGGTTGCCACGGACCACGCGCCGCACACGGTCGCAGAGAAGCGCCAGGGACTCGTCGACGCGCCGAGCGGCGTTCCCGGAGTCGAGACGCTGTACCCGCTTCTGTTGGAGTCCGTCAGAAAAGGAGAGCTGTCCATTGAGCGCGTCCGAGACGTCGTCGCCGCCAACCCGGCGTCGATTTTCGATATCGAAACGAAAGGCCGAATCGCCGAGGGGACCGATGCCGACCTCGTCCTCGTCGACCTGACGAACCCGCGCGAGATCGAGGCGAACGCGCTCCACAGCGCGTGCGGATGGACTCCCTTCGAGGGGTTGCAGGGCGTCTTTCCCGAGCTGACGGTCGTTCGCGGCGAGGTCGTCTACGAGCGCGACCCCGCCACCGGTGCAGCGTCCTTCGGTGAGCCGGTCGGACGCAACGTGAAAAAGCCGTAAGCACTCGGCGTCACGAACCGGTCAGCCCTGAGATATCGCCCGCGCCACCGGCGGAACGCATATGCCGCTGCCTCCCATAGTTGGTTCATATCGATGACCATGGGTAGCGCTCACACACTCTCCGTTGAGCCGGCCACCGGTCGCTGTCACCGGTCCGCCCAGCGTGTGACGCGGCGGGAGATCCGTACCAGACCTCGGTGTCGACGAGGGCAAGATGACTGATCCGGGAGAGGGCGGTCCGATCGGGGATGGCTCGGCAAACGCAGATTCTGAGGACGCAGCATCGACAGCTCCCGACGCCGCGAGACGGCCGTCGACCGATCCGACGGACCCTCCGGCGATGGACCCCGCCGACGTCGCCGCGCTCGCCGACCGTGTTGCGGCGAACGTCGAGGAAGTGATCATCGGGAAGCGGGCGGCGGTCGACCACGTGATCGTCACCCTGCTCGCCCGCGGTCACCTCCTCGTCGAGGACGTTCCGGGCGTCGGGAAAACCACCCTTGCAAAGGCCGTTGCGCGCTCCGTCGACGGGTCGTTCACCCGTGTCCAGTTCACGCCTGACCTCCTCCCGTCCGACGTCACGGGCGTCAACGTGTTCAATCAGCGGACAGACGAGTTCGAGTTCCAGCCCGGTCCCGTCTTCGGCAACGTCGTGCTGGGCGACGAGATCAACCGCGCACCGCCGAAGACGCAGTCCGCCCTGCTCGAAGCGATGGAGGAACAGCAAGTGACGACCGACGGGGTGACCCGCGACCTGCCGGATCCCTTCTGTGTGATTGCGACCCAGAACGACGTGGAGCCCAGCCAGACGTACGAGCTCCCGGTGGCCGAAGTCGATCGATTCACGAAGAAGATCCGGCTCGGCTATCCCGACACGGACGAAGAGGCCGAGATCATCGGGCGGATGGTCGGCGAACACCCGGTCGACGCCGTTGAGCCGGTCGCGACCATCGGTGACATCCAGCGCGCCAGAGCGGCAGTCGGCGCGGTCGAGGCGACGGAGGCCGTCAGGCAGTACGTCGCGCGGCTTGCGGTGGATACACGCCAAAACGCCCGCCTCGGCGTGAGCCCTCGCGGCAGTCTCGCGCTGCTTCGAGCGTCGCAGGCGCGGGCTGTACTGGACGGTCGAGACTACGTGATTCCGGACGACGTACAGGCGGAGGCCCCGACCGTGTTCGCCCATCGGATACGGACGGACGCCGGCGGCATCGACGGCGAAGATGTGGTCGCCGACGCGCTCGAACGCGTCCCCGTAGAGTGAGAGCGGATGGCGACGATCACCGTGACGCGCCGGGGCGCGACCGTCGTCGGGATCTGCGTGCTTGCGGTCGTGATGGCGCTCGCGGCGGGAACGCGCTCGCTCAACGCGGTCGTGCTGCCGGGCGTCGTCGCGCTCGCCGCCGGCTACTATCAGATCGCCAGAATCGACGATCCGAACGTCAGGCGGACACGCCCGCCCGACGCCTTCGTCGGTGAGACCCGCGAAGTCACGATTGCGTTTCACGGCAACGACCTCGGTGAGCCCGTGTCGCCGGCGTTTCCCGCGACCGTGTCCGACCGCCTCGACGAGGGGCTGGTCGGACCCGCGATGCCGATCGAGACGACGATCGGCGGTCGGCGGCGGGGAAGTGAGGCGAGCGACTCCGTTTCGTATCGAATCCGGTACCGCGATCGTGGCGAGCGACGGCTCGGTCCCGTGACGGTGACGGGGACCGACGTGTTCGGTCTCTTCGAGCGGCGGACCGTCGTCGATGCCGTCGACACCGCGCTCGCGTATCCGGTGTGCCATCCGATACCGTTGCAGTTCCGCCGGCGACTGTACGCCACCGACGCGGTGGGACCCAGCCGGCGACGTGAGGAGTTCGATCGACTGCGGGAGTACGCCCGCGGTGACCCGCTCCGAGACGTTCACTGGCCGGCGACCGCGAAACACGACGAGATAGTCGTCAAGGAGTTCGCCGCGGAGACGACACACAGTCGAGTGTCGATCGCGGGCGAGACGGTTCGGGACCACGTCGGAGACGACCGCCTGGCAAGCGCGACCGCGAGCCTCGCGCTCTCGCTTCTGACCGACGGGGTTCCAGTCGACGTGACCCTGCCAGCGGGCGAGGTCGCCGCAGAACCCGGACGACGGGGGCGGCGAGCGGTGCTCGAACTCGCCGCACGCACAGGCGCGGGCGGAGTCGCGGCTGACGACCCCGACGTGCGAGTCGTCGCCGACGCCGCCGGGGCGCGATACGAAATGGGCGACCGGAGGGTCGCTTTCGAGGAACTAGTTGGACGCACAGAGAACACCGTGACGGCCAGCGGGACGGACGCAGCAACGGCGGGCTCGACTGGGATAAAGTCGGCCGAGAAGCCGAGCGCGGCGGCCGCAGGAGTCGAGACGAACGAGTTTGCCGGCTCGGAACCACACACGACCGGGGTGTCACACAGATGAGCGAGCGCTCGTACCTCGATCGGAAGCGGGCGGACCGCGAGCGGCCCGCCGGTTTTGAAGAGGGCTCGAAATCAGCGAATTCACCCGGCTTCGGGCCGTTTCGAGCCCTTCCGTCTGGTTTCGCCGATCCGGCGGTAATCGGCGTGGCCGTCGTCACCGCGGCATATCTCAGTGTGTTCTTCGAGGCGACCGACATCGTCGGTGGGACGGGACGGACGGCCGCGGCCGTCGCCGCGACCGGCCTCGCCGGCGCTGTTCTCGCTCGGTTCATCGATGAACGGATCGCCTTTCGGCTGACGGGAGCGCTGTTCGTCGCCACGCTGGCCGGCTACTACTTCACGATCCCAGCGAGCCAGCGCGCGGTGTTATCGGTTGAGAGCGTCCTCTTCGACGTGGTCACCCTCCTGACCGGGCTTTCGGTGCTCCGGCTCGCGCTCGCAGACGTGTGGATCCTCGCAGTCGCGCCGGTGCCGACGTTCCTCGTCGCGTACCTCGCCGGACGAGGGCGACACGTGGCCGCAGCGACGGCTGCCGGCGGGACCCTCTGTTTTCTGGTGCTCACCGGTGATGCAGGAGGGGCAGCGACGCTCGCCGGTATCGTCGGTGTCGCGCTCGCAACCGGTCTCTCGACCCTGTCGACGGCCGGCGATCTCCGGAGCCACCGGAACACGCTCGGAGCCGTGTTGGCGGCGATGGTGCTCGTGAGCGCGACGGTGACCGTGCTCCCGGCCGGCGCGGCACAGCCGTGGGCGCTCAGTCAGGGCAATCCCACCTTGGAATCCACGCTCGGTGCCGACGACGAACTCGAGATCGTCGGGCCGACGCAGCTCTCACCCGAAGTTCGGTACACGATCGAGAGTCCGGTGGCGACGAACTGGCACGCCAACTCGTACGACACCTACACCGGCGACGGATGGGTGCGGTCCGGCGAGCAGTCCCCGTTGGACGAGCCGCTCGACGGACCACCGGGCGAGACGACGACAGTGAACGTCTCAATCGAGCCGGAATCAGAGACGCGAGTGATTCCGGCTCCGTGGCAAGCCGTCGATGTCAGCGG
>LKMY01000160.1 GCA_001564205.1 Nanohaloarchaea archaeon PL-Br10_U2g5 | reverse complement strand
CCGCGAGTGGCTCACCCGACCGCGACGCGATCGAAACGCGCTCGATCGGCGGCTCGACGCGATCGAGGCGCTGGCGTCAGCGGCCCTCGCACGTGATCGGCTCCGGGAGACGCTGGGGGACGCCTATGATCTCGAACGGCTCGCCGCCCGAGCGACGAGCGGGAGCGCGGGCGCACGCGAACTCCTCTCTGTGCGGGACACCCTCGCGCTGCTACCGACGCTCCTCGACGCCATCGAAGGGACCCCGCTCGCGGGCTCGCGGGTCGCCGCCGTACTCGACGGCGTCAATAGCGGCCGCGCTCGCGACCTTCACGGCGACCTCGCGGACGCGCTCGCGGACGACCCACCGAAGACGAAGACGCAAGGAGGGCTGCTCAGGAAGGGGTATGACGCCGAGCTCGACGAGCTGATCGAGCGCCACGAGGAAGCCGCCGAGTGGCTCGACGGCCTCGCCGACCGCGAAAAACGTAGTTATGGGCTCAGCCACGTCACCGTCGACCGCAACAAGACGGACGGCTACTACATCCAGGTCGGCAAGTCGGTCGCGGATCAGGTCCCGGAACACTACCGCGAGATCAAGACCCTGAAGAACTCGAAGCGGTTCGTCACCGACGAGCTCGAAGAGCGCGAACGCGAGATCATGCGGTTAGAAGAGGCCCGCGGCGAGTTGGAGTACGAGCTGTTCGAAGAAGTTCGCGAGCGCGTCGCTGAACGCGCTGAACTGCTGCAGGACGTGGGACGAGCGCTCGCCGAAATCGACGCGCTCGCCTCGCTTGCGACCCACGCGGCCGGAAACGATTGGACCCGCCCGAAGCTGACCGACGAGCGCCGGCTCTCGGTCGACGCCGGCCGACACCCGGTCGTCGAGCGGACGACCGACTTCGTTCCGAACGACCTCGAACTCGACGCAGAGCGGGGCTTCCTGATCGTCACCGGGCCGAACATGAGCGGGAAGTCGACGTATATGCGGCAGGCGGCGCTGATCCAGCTGCTCGCGCAGGCCGGCTCGTTCGTCCCGGCACGAGCCGCCACGGTCGGCGTCGTCGACGGGATCTACACCCGCGTGGGCGCGCTCGACGAGCTCGCGCAGGGCCGGTCGACGTTCATGGTAGAGATGCAAGAGCTATCGAACATCCTTCACTCGGCGACCGCGGAGTCGCTCGTCATCCTCGACGAGGTCGGCCGCGGCACCGCCACCTACGACGGGATCTCCATCGCGTGGGCGGCGACCGAGTACCTCCACAACGAGGTCCGGGCGCGGACCCTCTTTGCGACCCACTATCACGAGCTGACGACGCTCGCCGATCATCTTCCACGGGTAGCAAACGTCCACGTCGCCGTGGACGAGCGCGACGGCGACGTGACGTTTCTCCGGACCGTTCGCGACGGCCCGACGAACCGCTCGTACGGAGTCCATGTCGCCGATCTCGCGGGGGTACCGGAGCCGGTCGTCGGGCGCGCAGACGAGGTGCTCGACCGGCTTCGCGAGGAGAAAGCGATCGAAGCGAAGGGGTCACGGAGCGGAGACGACAGCGGGCGTGACGGCGAGGGCGCCACCGGCGACACGAAACAGGTGGTCTTCGACCTCTCTTCCGGGTCGTTCGAAGAGCACAGCGAGCGGCCGAGCGGCGGCGAGCGGAACGGCGGACAGCAGACCGCGACCGAGAGCACCGACAAAGGGGCGAAGACGACGCCGAGCCGCGACGAAGCTCATGACACACTCGGCCCCGAGACACGGGCCGTGATCGAGGACCTAAGCGACGTCGACCTCGCGGAGACCGCGCCGGTCGAGCTGCTCTCGCGGGTACAGGCGTGGCAGGAGCGACTCGAGGACCCCTGAGAGCCACGGCGTCTGACGTAAGAACTAATGTCTGACCTCGACGTGTAACACGTATGGGCATCATGAGCAAGATCCTCGGCGGAGGCGGTAACCGCTCCGTCGACGACTACGTCGAGCTCGATCTCGACGACTTCGCCGAGGCGCACGCGGAAACTGGTATGCAGGTACACATCGCCGAGATCGGCGATCAGAGCGACGTCATCCCGATCAAAGACGCCGTCTACGACGGCGACTTCGTTATCGCGGATATCACTCGCCACTCGACGTCGGATCGGACGATCGAACACATCATCGACGAGCTGCGGCAGGTCGCTCGAGAGGTCGACGGTGATATTGTTCAGAAGGGTGACGACCAAATTGTCATTACCCCGACTGGCGTCAGTATCTCGCGGGAGAAGCTGTAGACGCGCGTTTCCCGTCTCGGCTCATCGTTTTACGCTGCCTCGACCGCGAACCGGCCGGTACGCGGCCGAACCGTGGCATATATCCCCGTCTCCCGCCCACGTCCGACTGAATGGACGAGCCGGTCCTGCTGACGGGCGCCGGCGGGCGGGTGGGGCAAGCCATCCTCCGCGGCATCGGCGACGACTACGAGTGGCGACTCCTCGACAGAGAGCCACTCCCTCCGGGGAAGGTCCCTGAGCGGGTCACCGGTGCCGATCGGTACGTCGCTGACATCACTGACGAGCGCGCGGTCCGGGAGGCGATGGACGGCGTCGGAGCGGTGATCCACCTCGCGGGAGACCCGCGGAAGACGGCGCCGTGGGAGTCGGTGCTCCGCAACAACATCGACGGCACGCAGGTGGTGATGCGGGCGGCGGCCGTCGCCGGCGTCGAGAAGTTCGCGTTCGCCTCCTCGAATCACGCCGTCGGCGGCTACGAGACCGAAGACCGAACGCCGGACCTGTACCGCACCGACGACGACTACCGGCTCGACGGGACCGAGCTTCCGCGTCCGGGGAATCTCTATGGCGTCTCGAAGGCGACCGGTGAGTCGCTCGGACGGCTTCACCACGACGAACACGGGATGAGCGTCGTCTGCGTCCGCATCGGAAATCTCACGAAGGATCACCCGCCGCGGGAGTACGAGCGCGGACAGGCGATGTGGCTCTCGCACCGCGACTGCGCACACCTGTTCGACCGGTGTCTACAAGCCGACTACGGCTACGAGATCGTGTACGGCATCTCGAACAACGACCGTCGGTACTACTCGATCAAGCGCGCTCGGGAGGTGCTTGGTTACGATCCCGCCGACAACTCTGCGAACTACACGTTCGAGGGCGAGCCGAAAGGGAGCGTCGAGACGGGCGGCGACAACACGAGCGGCGCTGACGGCCCAGTCGACGACACGCCGACTGAGCCCAACTTCCCGTCGGATCCCGACTCGCCGACTGACGGCCTCTGAGGAGCTTATTCAAAAAGGTCGTCGACGTCGCGCCGTTTTCGGTCGACGAGTTCGACGCGATCCGCGAGTCGCGCCGCCACCTGCGGTCGCGTCTCAGGGTTGCAGAGAAACGCGAACAGCAGCTCCGCGAACGTCGTCTGGCCTGTCCCTCGTTCCTTTCGCGCGAGTTCTGTCGCCCGTTCGAACGTCGTCTCGATTCCCGGATCGATCTCGGCGGCCAAGACGGGAGCGGCGAGCAGCGCCGCAGAGAAGTCGAGATCGTCGAAGCCGGGAGCCGAATCGCCGATCCGGACCGCAGGGGGGCGGGCCCGCTCGATCGTCTCCGGATCGATAGCGAGCCGACGACACCACTCGCGGACCGGTCCGATCCCCGCCTCCTGAGCCGTCGGGTCGACCGCATCGAGGTACTCGACCGCGTTCTGCGCACACCCGACCGCGCCGGACCAGTTCCGCGACGACGCGTGGTGCGTCGCCGCCGCGGCGGCGATCAGCCCGTGCAGGAGTCGCTCGTCGTCCGGGGCGTCATCGGCATCGAGGGGGAGCCACGCCGCTTCCCACGGATCGTGTGCGGCGAGAACGTGTCCCTCGTTGAAGAGGGCGGCGCCAGCAGAGAGGGCGGCGACGACGTCAGCGGTGCCGCGGTCGCGCTTGTTGTCGGGGTCACGGCCGTTTTCATCGTGATCCGAGTCGTTCATGCGTGGTCGTCGGCGGCGACTGAACATAAACGCCGGCGACACGGAGAGAAGTCACGAGCGCGTCGCGGACGAGAAACGGAGGGGCCACTCGGCGGAAGCGACGGAAGCGACCGGGGAGATCAGCGCCGGCGAACCGCGTTCGGTTCGCGCGCTGGCCCGCGGATCGCTCGGTTGAGGGCGTTCGGATATCGCTGCTGGAGGGCCACACCGGTGGCGACACCTGCGAAAACGGCGAGCGTGACCGCAGCGGCCGTCGGGAACGAGGCGGCCGCGATCACGGCAAACAGCAAGGCCGTGAGAGTCAGCTCCGTCCGCCATGACGGCGGATGCGGTGAGGGAGCGGGGCCGCCGTTCAGCCCGTGATACATCGTTCGTGGAGCGGGTCGGTCGTCTCGGTTCATTGTTGGTTATCGTGGCGCGAGACCCTCGCGCCGGGGTCGAAGTCGGTTCGTCAGCAGGGACCGTATCGCATCGTTCGGGACTCGGTGCCCGCTACCGTGGGGTGGCCTCGTGGACCCCGACCGTCTCGGTGAGGTCGGCGACCTCGACGTCCGGTGCGAGTCGAACCGAGGCGTCGACCGTGACCGTGAGATCGTTGAGTCGGGGTTCGAGCCCGACGACGTCGACGTCGATGATGGCGACACCGTCGCGGGCCGCGAGCTTCGATCGAACACCGGCTTGGAGGTCACCCGCGGCGTCGCGAGGGATCGCCAGCCGGACGGCGACATCGGTCGCGCGGTGGCAGTGTGGTGCTACCATACGGACCCGAGAGGGAGTCGATTCCTCACCCCGAGGCTCTGCCGCTTGAGCTACCGGGTCTACGTCGGAAGGCGAAGAGAAGGGGGCGCTCGCTCCGACGGGCGAACCGTCCACCCCCGCGTCGGGGTTACGCGGCGACGGTGTCGAAGCGAGCGACGACCATCCCGCGAACCAGAGATCCGACGCTACGCCAGCCGGCGAGCGTCGGAAGTGGGATGCGGGTGGTCATCGGTATGCGTCCGGTAGGTGTCCTACTCGGACGTGTTCGTACACATAATTGGAACTGAATTAACTGTTACTGGACAATGAGTCTCAAT
>LKMY01000159.1 GCA_001564205.1 Nanohaloarchaea archaeon PL-Br10_U2g5 | reverse complement strand
GGATCGACAAGGGAAGCGTTCAAGTCGTTAGCAGTGTAAAGGAGTATCATGTCCGAGGCTCAGACCGTTCAGCTGTCGTACGACGACGGTGCACGAGCGGTCGAACTCGCGCGGGAGGCGGTCGAGTCGTTCGTCCGACACGGACAACGTGAACAACCCGGGAGCATGCGGGAGGCGTTCTACGCCAGAACGGGCGCGTTCGTCCGCATCGAATCCACCCGAGGCCGGGGGCGACTCCGCGGCTGTGCCGGCGCGTGGGAGACATCCGATCAGCTCGGTCACGCGATCGTCGAGGCCGCGATAAAAGCGGCTTCCGGCGATTCCTGCGGCTCCGAGGTCGAACCGAAAGAGCTCGACAACATCACCGTCTCCGTGTTCGTCGTCTCGAACACGGTGCTCACCAACGACCCGCTCGCCGACCTGAAGATCGGTACTCACGGCATCGCCGTCGACGGCGGCAACTCCCACGGCTGGTTATACCCGACGGTCCCGGTTGAGAACGGCTGGTCCGGCGCCGAGTTCCTCTCGCGCGCCTGCCGGAAAGCGAAGCTCTCTCCGACCGCGTGGGAGGACGAAGAGGCGATGGTAACGCTCATCGAGGGACAGGTGTTCCGAGAGCGCGCCGACGGCGGCGCCGTCGAAGAGCTGTAAACCGTCTCCCCGCCCCCGTTTATACTGACTCACTCCGCCTCGTAGCCGACCGCATCCGCGTCGGCGAGTGATCGTTCCGTCGCCGCGTCGAGGTCGAACAGCGTCTCCGCCCCATCGACGAGGTCGCCGTCACGGAGCACCGGCTCCATGAGCGATTCGCCGGCTTCGGGAGCCCGTCTGTCGGCCAGCCCGACCGCATGTGCACCGTCGGCGGTGCGGTACACGGCTTTGGCGCCCGAGAGTTTGCCGCGCTTGGCGGCAGGGTTCCCGTCGACCGCGACGATGTCGAGCGCGAAGTCGACCGGGTCAGCGTTCGAGACGTGGCCGCCGACGCCGAAGCCGTCGACGACGTCCCGGAGCGCTCGGAGGTCCGCAGGGCCGAGGCCGCCCGAGACGTACACGTCGACATCCTCGTACCCCCGGACGTCGAGCTCCCACTGAATCTCCCGGACGATGTGTCGGAAGTCGCCGCGGCGCGACCCGGTCGTATCGAGTCGAACACCGTCGATCCGCTCGCCGAGCGTCTCGACCGCTCGGAGGACTTCGTCGACCTCGTCGGTGTACGTATCGCATAAAGCGATTCGTGGAATCGCCTCGTCGACGCCCTCGTCGAAGGCGCGCCACGCGGCTTCCTGTTCGCCGCGGCCGAAGCAGATGGTGAGCGCGTGCGGCATCGTTCCCGACGCCTCCCGGCCGATGACGTCGCCGGCGGCGACGTGCGAGAACCCGTCAAACCCCGCCGCGAGCGCCGAGCGCTCGACTGTCGCGGCCATGGCGGGATGCACGTGACGGGCGCCGAAAGAGAGCACCTGTGAGTTCGGCGCAGCGACGCGGCAGTCGAGCGCAGCGGTCGCGATACCCGAGGCGTGTGAAAGGAATCCTAAAAGGGAGGTCTCGAACCGCGCAAACGAGAGATACGGGCCCTCGATTCGCATCACTGGGCCGCCGTCGAACAGCCGACCCTCGGGGATCGTATCGACGTCGACGTCGCGGCCTTCGAGCAGCGCGACCGCGTTCTCTAGGCCGGCGAACAGCTCGAAGTCGCCGTCGGGAAACTGATCGGCAGTCACCTCTGCGACGACGCGAGGGTTCTTCTCCGCGTGTCGCAGGGCGGTCTCGGTCCGCTCGAAGTAGGCGTCGGTCGCCCGGCCATTGCGGATCGCGGCCGCGTCGACGATATCGAACTCGGTCATACGTGAGTGTGTGCTCGCCGGGGAGAAAAAGCCAACCGAGTCGCCGGTTCGGAGTCTTCGGGTGGTTACGACTGAGACCGTCGCACGAGCAGCGAGACCGCCGCGATCAGCCCGACGAGAGCGACGGCGACACCGAATCCGGGCGCCTCACCGGATGAAGTGTCGTCCGAAGCGACCGAACCGCTTGGTTCGTCGCCGCCGTCGGCGTCAATTCCGTCGATCTCGTCGCCGCCGATTTCGTCGGTAGCGCCGTCGCTCGACGGAAGCGCGAGGTCGGCCTCGGGACGGAGATCCAGCACGTCGGCCGGTTCGGGAGCGTGTGCGATCGTCACCGTGGTGTTCTCGCGCTCGACGCCGTACGCGCCGCGGAAGTCGCCGTCGTCGATCGCGTACACCTCGCCCGGCTCGTGGGCATCGTCGCCGTGGGCGGTCAGCATTCGGAGGTACGTCTCGTGGAACTGGGCCGCGTCTTCCGGGGTCTGCCACTCCGTCACCCAGACGTAGCCGTCGCCGCCGTCGGTGTCGCTCTCCGCACCATCGCTGTCCCCATCGACGTCGCCGTTCCGGTACGGGTACAGCTCGTCGCCGGCCCAGCCGTCAGTCGCCTCGTGGGCGTAGTTGTACGCCGCCCGCGTCCGGAGCTCCGTGTCGGGCTGCGTGTGAATCCGAACGTTCTCCGCGACGCTGGCGGACGGGTCGAGAACCGGGTGGTCGTACTCGAACGCCTGGTACCAGAACATGACGAACATCGACGCCTCGCCAGCCGTCTCGGCACCGTCGACGCCCTGGCCCTCGTAGGTCTCCCACCCGCCCGTCGCGGTGTCTTCGAACTCGACATCGCGGGTCTCGTACTCCGGGTTCCGGTGGATCACTTCGGCGGTCGTCTCGGGTGGCTCGTCCATCGCCGCGTCGACCGCGTCCCAGCCGTCCTCGTCGACGAGCTCGGCGACGTAGGGCACGCCGTCGGAGTACGGCTGCAGCACGGTCTGGAGAATACCGAAATTGAATCCGTCCGGAGGCGCACCACCGTCGCCGCCACCGGCGTCGGGCTCGTCGAGGCAGGTCCAGTCGTCCTCACACCGCTCGTCGTACAGCTCTTCGAGGTAGACCACCTCGCCCTCGACGATTCCGTCGACTGCGAGGTCGGCATCCTGTGTGTCACCGAGATACCGGGGATCGGCAAGGTCGTGGTACTGGTCTTGCATCGCATGCCCGACCTCGTGTGCGAGCGTTAGCTCGCTCACCTGGAGCGTCTCGCCCTCGTCGACGACGAGGACGACTCGCTCCTCTGCCGGCGAGTAGAATCCGGAGACAGCACCGCCGAACACCGCGTTTATCGCGTCGCCTGACGCCTCGTCTTCGCCGACCACGAACAGCGCCTTCCACACTTGGTCGTTCCAGCGCTGGAACGCGTCGTCGCCGTCGGATCCGCCGGCCGTGTCGTCTGCAAACTCGGACCGCGTGACCGTCTCGACCGGGACCTCCGCCTGGAACGGTCGTTCGCGAAGGTGTTCGACGCGGGCCATCGTGAGGTGGGTGAGCCGTTCGAGTTCGTCGTCGGCCAGTCCGTCGCTCTGGTTGAATCCCGGGTCCTCCGCGTAGTGGACGCCGTTCCAACAGCCGATCAGTTCGGTGCCGTCGCCGACCTCACACTCGTCGGTTGTCACGCTGTGCGTGGCGTCGCCGACGCCGCCTGTTGCGACCTCATCCGCAGCGACCCCACCCGCGGAAACCCCGCCCACGGCGAGCAGAAGGGTGAGCAAAGCGATCCCGAGCGGGAGGGTGAGAACCCGTCGCATAGGAGCGATTACGGCCGACCGAATAAGTAGTTTGCCGGTGCGTGTTCGCCTTTTTGAGTCCGGGCGCCCAAGGCTCGATCATGCCGTACGATCCGACCGAGACAGCGCTGATCGTCGTCGACATGCAGAACGGGTTCTGTCATCCGAGCGGGAGTCTCTACGCGGAGCCGAGTGAAGCGGCGATCGATCCCGTCGTCGCTCTCATCGACCGTGCTCGCGAGGCCGGGGCGACCGTCGTGTACACTCGAGACGTTCACCCGCCGGAACAGTTCGACGACGCGCATTACTACGACGAGTTCGACAGATGGGGCGAGCACGTCACCGAGGGGTCGTGGGACGCCGAGCTCATCGATGAGATCGACGTTCGTGAGGACGACCACGTCGTCGAGAAGCACACGTACGACGCGTTCCACCAAACGGAGCTGGAGGGATACCTCGACGCTCGCGGAATCGACGACCTCCTGATCTGTGGGACCCTCGCGAACGTTTGCGTGCTCCACACGGCGGGCAGCGCCGGGCTCCGGGATTATCGACCGGTGGTGATCGAGGACGCCCTCGGCTACATCACTGAAGGCCACCGCGAGTACGCCGTCGACCACGCCGACTGGCTGTTCGGCGAGGTGACGACTCACGGGACCGTGGCGTTCGACGCGTGAGGAGCGTCGATCTGGCATCGATACCGCCCGGGATTATCAGTCGCGTTAATCGGGGTGTAACCCTTTTTATTCGCGACGGGCACCGTCGGACATGGAACTCACTCGACGCGGCATGCTCGGCGGATTCGCGGCCGTGAGCGCGGTCGGCGTCGTCGGGTTCGCCGGTGCGGCGTCGGTCACCGACGCCGGCGGCGAGGGCACTGACGGGGGCGACGGGGACGATGGTGCCAACGACGAGGAGAGGGCGGCCGCGGTCGATCCCGACGCCCCGTTCGAGGCACAGCTGCTCGATACGAGCGGCGACGATGACGACGGAGCGGAGCTGTTCGACGCACGCGATTTGGCCCACGTTCAGGGGCCCGTTTCTGAGGGGGACGAACACCCCGTGTACGTGGCGCTCAGTGACCGTGGAATCGACGCGTTTCAGACGCGGCTCGGCGACGCCGGTGCCACCGACGACCCGGCGGGGTTTGTCGTGTCGATGACGCTGGACGAGGTGGAGGTCAGGCGGGTCAATCTGGACGACTCGACGGTCGACGCGCTCACCGACGAAGAGTGGGGTGGGGTGTTGACGCTCCCGTTCGACGAGGAAGCAATCGCCGAAGACGTGTACGAGTCGCTAGCGACGGAGTGAGTATGACGGCGTCAGCGACACAACGTCCCTAACAGGTTAGGATCAGACCCTAAACGGATCGTTGATCGCCGTGCTGATACCGCTGAACGACAGCTGTG
>LKMY01000016.1 GCA_001564205.1 Nanohaloarchaea archaeon PL-Br10_U2g5 | reverse complement strand
TATTAGTAATCCAATATTTAGCTGTTGTAGGTGCGTCTTACGCGACTGCGACCCTGATATCATCGGAGCGTGTATCCTATCGGATCGCCGTAGTTACCGCGGTGGACCCGGCTTAATAACGAACGGATCGCTTCGGGACCGGCTCAGCGGTCGGTAACCGATCTGCCCGAGCTCCCGTTATCTCCGCCCTCACCGTCTTACTCACCGTCAGCGTCCTCGGTATCCTCGCCGTCCGCGTCGACGACCGTTTTGCCGACCGCTTCGGGGACGACTCGGCGGTCGCCGTCGCTCCACTCTCGATTCAGTTCGTCGCCCTCGAAGAGCCGGTCCAAGAAGACGGCGAGACCGGCGACCTCCGAGTGCGGCTGGTTCGTCACGCCGACGTTGAAGTCGGCGCGCTCGTACAGCGCCCACGGCACCTTCTCGCCCCCGACGACGACGAGGAGATCTCGAAGCGACGCCGCGTCGCTCTCGTCGTCGAATCCGGCCGCCTCTCGGATCTCGGCTTCGACGTCTTGGACGCGCTCGCCGTACATCGTGAGGTGGACGACCACCCCCTCAAAGTCGCGGACGATCGCGTTCTGATCCTCACGGAGTTCGACCGTGAAGGGGCCGCCAAACCGGTCGGTGATGTCGCGGACCGTCTCCGCGGACTGGCCGGCGTTGTCGGGGAGTATCACCCGGTCCGCGCCGAGCGCCCGCGCCGTGAGTCCGACGTGTGTCGTCATGCGATCGTCGCGGCCCGGTCGGTGACCGTATCGGAGGACGACGACCTCGCGTGACTCGTGCATACCGGAGGGTGCGCGGCGACGAGTGTGATCCTTTCGATGCGGACTCGCGGCCGACGCGTAGCGGTCGGTGCCATAGATGGATTCACAAACGTGGATCGATCGATGATTTGAACAGAAAAGGTGACCACGTAAGTGAAAGATTCATTGGGGAGGCGGTCGCCCGATGCAGTATGACGAGCGTCAAGGAGTTCCGCGTTGACGAACCCGCCAGCGCCGATGCACTCGGCCGGGGCCGATTCGTCTTCACCGACGCCTACTCGGTGTTCGACTGGGGACAGATGCCCGACCCGATCCCGGAGAAGGGCGCGAGCCTCTGTACGATGGGGGCGTTCAACTTCGAGCTGTTAGCAGACGAGGGGATACCGACCCACTACCGCGGCGTCGTTGACCCGGGGCGCGGGGAGACAACGCGTCTCGCGCAAGCGAGCGCTCCGCCGACCGAGATGGCAATCGATCTGACGCAGGTGCCCGGCCTTCCGTACGACGGCCCGGAGATGGGCTACGATTACGACGCGTTCCACGCTGCGGGCGCGGGCAACTACCTCGTCCCGCTCGAAGTCGTCTTCCGGAACCGCGTCCCGGTCGGCTCCAGCCTCCGACGGCGGACGAAGCCTGCCGACTTCGGACTCGCCGCCGAGCTCGGAACCGACGACGACTGGCCGGACGAGCCGGTCGATCTCCCGAAGCCGGTCGTGGAGTTCTCGACGAAGTACGAAGAGCAGGACCGCTATCTCACTCGGGCGGAGGCCGACCGGATCGCGGGCATCGCCGACATCGAGGCGCTCGAATCGCTCGCGCGCGACGTGAACCGCGTCGTCACCGAGCGCGCCGACGAGGTGGGATTCGTCCACGAGGACGGGAAGATCGAGTGTCTGTACACCGACGGCGAGCTGCGCGTCGCCGACGTGGTGGGAACCTTCGACGAGAACCGCTTTTCGTACGGCGGACGGGGAGTCTCGAAAGAGGTCGTCCGGCAGTGGTACAAGGCGAACGACCCCGGCTGGGTCGACGCCGTGAGCGACGCGAAGGCCGCGATCGCGGGCCGCGAGATCGACGACTGGCGGGAGCTGTGTGAGGCGGAGCCGGAGCCGCTCCCGGCCGAGGTCGTCGACGCCGTCTCAGCGATGTATGCGGCGGGAACGAACGCATACACGGAGTCTGAATGGTTCGACGCTCCCGGCATCGACACGGCGCTTGCGGCGGTCTCTGAGCTGTAGGAACGGCAGAGATTCGAGACCGGATCAGCGCCGCGCCCAGTCGAGCATCCGGTGATAAAAGGGGTCCGACGAGAGCGCGTCCGCGTCGCCGACCAGCGTCAGCTGTTTTTTCGCGCGGGTGAGCGCGACGTTCATCCGTCGGTGGTCATCGAATATCGGCCCGTCGAGGTCCCCCGAGGCGACCAGCGAGACGAGGATCACCTCCTTCGAGGAGCCCTGGAAGCGGTCGACCGTATCGACCGTGACTGCGGTCCGTTTGCCGATCTCCGCGACCTGCGCGCGGAACGGGGCGATGACGCCGATGTCGTCCGGCTCGACGCCGGCGGCGACGTAGGCGTCGACGATTTCGGCGACGCGCTCGGCCTCCCGGACGTTTCGATTCCCGTCGCGGGTCCCGTCGGGGTCGACGAATCCCACGCCGTCGGCGAGCCCGTCGGGGAGGTCTGCGGGGTCGACACCGAGGTCGGCGAGCGTCTGGCCGGCGACCTCGGGCGTCGCCGGACGGAGTGCGCCGTCGTAGAACTCCGTGGAGGCGAATGCCTGGATCCGTTGGCTCATCCGGTACTGCCGATCGAGCATGACGCTCGCGTCCGGGTAGCGCTCGATGAGCCGCTCGAAGAGGGACGTCTGGAGGTCGTTCTCGGCGCGGACCACGGGCGGTAGCTGCTCGTGGTCGCCCACGAGGACGAACCGGCCCGCGAGGTTGATCGCGGCGTGGGTTCCCGGCTCCGTAAGCTGTGAGGCCTCGTCGACGAGCGCCACGTCGAACTCGCACTCTCGCATCACGCGGGAGCCGCAGGCGGCGGTCGTCGCGGCGATGACCGGCGCGTCGCGCAGCTCTGCGGCCTTCGCGTTCGGGTCGCCGCGCTGAACGAGCCGGATGTCCTGCATGTCGTCACGGACGCCGGTTTCGGTCCCGACTCGTAGCACGTGGTCAAACCCCTGATCCCGCAGCGCTTCGAGCGCGTTGTCGACGGCGCGGTTCGTGAACGCCGACAGCAACACGCGGTTCCCCTCGTCGACGAGCGCGCGGATCGTCCGCGCGATGGTGTACGTCTTTCCGGTGCCGGGCGGGCCGTGGATCAGCGCGCAGTCTTCGGCGTCGACGGCGAGCGACACCGCCTCGTTCTGGGCGTCGTTGTTGTCGATGTAGGCGCCGGGGGTGTCGGAGGTATCAGTGGGACGATCACCGGGCGGCCGGAACACCGGCTCGCGGCGACCGAAGAGGACGTCCTTTCGCTCCTCGCTACCTTTTAAGATCGCGTCGTGGAGCGCCGTGAGCGAGCGATCCACGGAGATCTCGGAGGGGTAGACATCGAGCCGTCGAAGCTCGACCGGCTCGTCCGTCTCGACGACGACCGCCTCGCCGAGTTCGACGATGCGGCCGAGCTCTCCGTGGCCGCTCACGGGGTCGCCGTCGCTCGCGAGCGCCACGTCGCCCTCACGGAGCTTGGAGACGGCGTCGTCAGGTTTGCGAGCGCGGAGTCGCCAGCGGTTCTCCGCGATCTCCGTCTGTGAGACGGGCTCCAGATCGATCAGCGCACGGTCATCTGCGGCGCGTTCCGCGGGCGTCTGCTCCCACAGCTTCCGGTACTCCGCGTGGGTCTCGCGGCGCTCCTCTTCCAAGGCTGTATAAAAACGGTCGAAGTAGTCGCGCTCCTCGTCGGGAACCGCGGTCCCGACCTGACCGGCCTTCGACTCCTGATCGAGGCGGCCGGAGACGACCATGCAGGTGTCCTGCTCGAAGCAGTACTGGCAGGTCGCGTCGGCCTCGTATCCCGTGGGAACCGTCGGGCGCTCGCTTCGGTCGTTGAGCCCGCGCCACTCCATCGCTGCGAGAGCGTTTCGCTCGCGGACGACGAACTCCAGGAAGCCGCGACCGACCGAGAACTCTTTCGCCGGTGCGAGATCGCCCGACTCCTCGTTGCGGTCGAGCGCGGTGTTTTTCGTATACAGGAGGGTACCGATATCCGGGTCGACGCCGCGCTCGTCGAGCATGAGCGCGTAACAGGCCGCCTGCACCTTGTCGTGGAATCGCGGCTCGCGTTTGGTGTTTTTTCCGGTTTTTAACTCGACGGGCGTTCCCCGTCGAAGGGCGTCCGCACGCCCTTTTAATCCGAACGTCGGCGAGATGAGGGTGAACTCCGACCGCCACGTGTCCTCGTCGGTGAGCGTCCCCTGCGCGAGCCAGCCCTCGATCGCGGCGGCGTTGCGACGCACCTCGTCGGCGACCTCCTCGGGCTCGTATCCCAGCAGGCCGAGTTCGAGGCCGGCCTCCTCGACGCGGTCCGCGATGGACTCGTCCATCTCCATCCCGCGCAGCAGGTCGCCGAACACCTCGTGGACGATCGTCCCCTTGATCACCGGGTAGTTGAGCGGGATCCCCGAGAGCTTGTTCAAGTAGTACATCCGCGGGCACTGTACCCACGAGCGGATCCCGGTCACGTCGACGAGGAAGTCGGGTTCGAGGACGACCCACGAGTCGCCGGTCGTCGCGTATCCCGTCTCGCCGCCGAACTCGTCTTCGTCGGCGTCGGTGACGAGTAGCTCCATCCCCGGTTCGGCGTGCTCGGCGGTCTCAGTCCACTTCCCCCACAGCGTTACGTCGACGGCGTCGGCGGCCCCGCGTTCCGGCCGGACACGAAGCTCGCGGAGGTCCCGCTCGCCGTACGACGTCGACACCGTCCGTTCGTCTCCGACGGAGAGGATCGGCCCCCGAACGTTCACGCCCCACATCTGCGCCCGCACGGAAAAACGCTGTCGGTGAGAGAGGTCTGACAGGGTGGAACGGGGTCGTCTTTGACGACGTTCGCCGGCAGCCGGATTCCGAGCGGCGGCCGGACCGATCGGTCCGTTCGCCCGAAGCCGTAGCTGCCTTATATACCCGGCCTACTCAGTGGAGGTATGAGCGATTCGCTGTACGACCGCTACGGTCGCCCCGCCCTCGCCGTCGTCATCCTCGTAATGGCGACGCTGTCCGTGTTCAGCGGCTACCTGCGCTTCGACGAGCAGGGCGTCGCCGCCCTCGCCGACAGCGCAGTCAGTCTGTACATCGCCCTCCTCGTGCTCTGGGGGCTGTTCCGTGAGGGGTTCGACACGTTCCGGTTTCGCGTACTGTTGTACCTCGGGCTGATCTTCTGGGGGAGCGTCGATTTCCTCCTCGGCACAGACTCGACGTTCTCGATGGTGATCCTGATCGGCGGATCGCTGTTGCTCGCGCGGGCGGCGTACCAGTACGCACAGCGACAGCGGAAACCCGTCTACGACCGGTAGGGCTTCGATTACCTCCTGAACCGACGTGACTCCGCCGGGATGGTGTTTCGCCAGAACGGTTTTGACGGCGGGCGGAGTTGGTCGGATATGACCGGCACCGACTCTCGATCCCTGTTTCGGACCGACGAGGTCGGCTCGTGGGATGCCCGCTACTGGGTCGGGCTGCTGTGTTCCGTCGGAATCGCCGCCGTCAATCTGTACATCTGGACGCTGACGTCGATGCCGCAGTTCCTCGCGATCGGAGGGAGCTTTCTGTTCGGAATCGGGCTGTTTTTCACTCGCATGTGGAGTTCGGCGCTGTACCTCGTCGGCGTGGTACACGTTATGGCGCTCGGCGTCGTTTGGGTGTTGGCTGGCAGGGATTTTCTGGTTCTCGGGGCCGTAAACGGCGTATTCAGCGTCGGATTGCTGGCGATCGCACTGTCGTTGTTCTTCACGGAGCACCGCGCCGGCGATGAGTGAGTCGATGGTGCGGCGATCTGCGATGAGTGAGTCTATGGTGTGGCGGTCGGCGGCGCAGTGATCCGCGAGTCGAGTCACCGACATGCTCAAGCGGACTCGCCGATGAATGAGACCAACATGCGTGTACGAGACTGGGACGATATCCTCGCGGACGTCGCGAGCGATTCGACCGACCCCGACGGCTGGCGCGCCGTCGCCGGCTCCCGACGCGAGGGGCTCGGAGAGGACCTCTACTTCGGCCATCCGAGCGTCGGCGTTTACCACCTGAAGACGTACGCGAAGAACCCGCGGGACCTCCGCGGCGTCGGGGCTCGAGTCGCCCGGCGGGTCGACGGCGACCTCGATCCGCTGCTTCCGGACGAGGAGGCGGCGGGACGGTTCGCGGTGCGGTCGGCTCCGGAAGACGCCGAGCAGGCGGAAGAGATGGCGACGCGACTGCGGGAGACCCTACGAGTCCACGCCGAGGCGCCGACGAGCCCGGATCACCTGTTCGAAGACGTGATGGAGGCCGTCGACTCTCCCGCGTTCGGCCCGATGGACTACGCGTTCGACGGGCGGCCGGACGAGCTCGACGAGCTCTCCGACACCTTCGACGAGGCCGAAAAACTGCTGTCGTCGGAGCTGGAAGACCTGATAGACGAGGACGATGTCGACCGCGGGTTCCACTGACCTTCGACGCTTCTCCACGCTTCTCCACGCTTCTCCACGCTTCTCCACGCTTCTCCACGCTGCATTACGCGGCTTTGCTTCCCGCTACGCTACTTCGCTTCCCGCTACGCTACTTCCGCACCGCCCTCACACCTCCCCAGCCTCGTCGGACGGGCGCTTATAAGCGCCCGTCCGACCTCCCTCGCGCTCGGTTCGCGCCTTTCTAAGGCGCTCACCGGAGCGCGCCACCGCAACCTGCGGTCGTATCGACCGCTACCGCCTACCAATCATCGACCGCTACCGCCTACCAATCATCGACCGCTACCGCCTACCAGTCGTACTCCTCGCGCGGGTCGACCGCGTCGCGTTCGCGGTCAAAGACGTGTTCCCCGTCGACGAACACGTGTTCCGTCCGGCTCCCGTTCTCGTGGAAGACGCCGTCCCACACCGCCACGTCGGCGTCGGTGCCCGGTTCGAGCGTCCCCACGCGGTCGTCGATACCAAGTATCTCCGCCGGGTGCCGCGTGACGGCCGCCAGCGCCGCGTCCTCCGGGAACCCCTCGCGCACCGCGAGCCCGACACAGACGTCGAGGTGCTGTTGCGGGAGCACGGGCGCGTCGGTCTGGATCGCGACTGTCACACCGGCCTCGTGGAGGATCGCAGGAGTTTCGAAGGTGATGTTTCGGAGCTCGTACTTCGCGCCGGAGTACAGCGACGGTCCGACCACCGCGGGGACATCGCGCTCGGCGAACGCCTCGGCGATCAAGTGGCCTTCCGTCGCGTGCTCGATCGAGAGCGCGTCGATCCCGAACTCCTCGGCGATCCGGAACACCGTCATGATGTCGTCGGCGCGGTGCGCGTGGACGCGCAGCGGGAACCCCTCGGTGAGGACCCGCGCGAGGTTCTCCATCCCGAGGTCGCGCTCAAACGGCTCGCCCTCGTTACGGGCGTGCGCCCGACCGTCGACGTAGTCTTCGGCCGCCATCAGCGCCTGCCGGAGCGTCGCTGCGACGCCCGGACGCGTCGAGGGCTGTCGACCCTGCTCTTCGCCGTGGAAGCGCTTCGGGTTCTCCCCCATCGCGGCTTTCATCCCGTCCTCGCGGATGAGCATCTCGTCCGCGGTTCGACCGTGCGTCTTCATCGAACAGATGACGCCGCCGATCACGTTTCCCGAGCCCATTCGGGCCGAGACCGACGTGACGCCGTTCTGGAACGCGTGTTTCAGCTCCTCGTCGCGCGGGTGGAAGCCGTCAAGCGCGTTCACGTGGGGCGTCACCGCGTCAGTTCCTTCGTTGATATCTCCGTCTTCCGGTTCGCCCCACTCGGCCATCCCCGCGTGGCTGTGGGCGTCAACGAGTCCGGGCGTCACGTGACAGCCGTTGGCATCGATGACGGTCGCTTCGGCCGGGATTTCGATGTCACCGACCGCGACGATTTCGCCGTCGTCGAGGAGGAGGTCCCCGTCGATCGTTCCGCGATCAGTCGCCGTGTGGACGGTTCCGTTCCGTATCGCGTGCATAGATGCCCCTTGACCCGGCCCCTCATAACACTTCGAGTGGGTGGCGCCGGTCGCCGGATTCGAGACAACGCGGCTGCGGTTCCAAGAGGGTGTTCTCGAAAAGTGGAAGAAAGATACCGATTCCGAGCAAATACGACGTTCGTCCGGTGGTGACGAGGATATCAGTCGGAGCGCACCGCCACGGAGGTGACTATCGTTCGAGTTCGACCGTCAGGTCGGTCGCGATCCACGCGTCCGTGTTCCCCTGTTCCGTGAACACCGTCCGGTCCGGCGAGCAGCGACTCGCCGCGACCGTCGGCCGTGCGTCCGCCGACTCGTCGGCGCCGACTTCGATTCGGTCCCCTGTACTCATTACCGTCCCTTCAGAGACGTGTGTTGTTATAGATTTCGGTCGGCCTAAACTGACCAGGAGCGACGTTCACGCGACAGCGACGCCGCCGGCAACCGCAATGTCGCGAGCGATCGTGACAGCGGCGATCCGCGCGGGGAACCGGAGCGCATTACCCGCCGGACGCACTGGATCACGGCGATGACAGAGTCGCTTTTCACACCGTTCTCCCTGCGCGACACCGAGTTTCGCAACCGGGTGATGCTCTCGCCGATGTGTCAGTACTCCGCGGACGACGGGTTCGCGAACGAGTGGCACCGGGTCCACCTTGGTAGCCGCGCTGTCGGCGGGGCCGGGATCGTCATGACCGAAGCGACCGCCGTCGAAGGGCGCGGACGAATCACCCCCGGCTGTCTCGGGATCTGGTCGGACGAACACGCCGAGGCGCTCGAACCGATCGTCGAGTTCGTCCGGTCACAGGGTGCGACGCCCGGAATACAACTGGCACACGCAGGCCGCAAAGCCTCACATCACCCGCCCGCCGAGGGTGGCGGTCCGATCCCCGGAAGCCACGAAGACGGGTGGGAGACGATATCGGCGACCGACGAGCCGTATCCGGACCCCGAGGCCGATGCGCTTGCCGAGACGCGCCGGATGGACACCGGCGACGTCGAGGACGTGGTGGACGCGTTCGCCGACGCCGCGGCGCGCTCGCTCGACGCCGGCTTCGAGGTTGCGGAGGTCCACGCCGCCCACGGCTACCTCTTCCACCAGTTCCTCTCACCGGCCGCAAACGACCGTAAGGACGAGTACGGCGGCAGCTTCGAGAACCGCACCCGACTGCTTCGCGAGGTCGTCACAGCCGTCCGAGACGTGTGGCCCGAGGACAAACCCGTCTTCGTGCGGATCTCTGCGACTGACTGGCTTCCGGACCGCGACTCGTGGGGCATCGAGGACTCCGTGCGTCTCGCGCCGCTGCTCGCCGAGGCCGGCGCCGACCTGATCGACGTCTCCGGCGGCGGTATCCATCCCGACCAACAGCTCCCGGGCACGGGTCCGGGGTATCAGGTCCCCTACGCCGAGGCGATCCGAGAAGCCACCGACGTGCCTGTCGCCGCAGTCGGCGGGATCACGGAGCCGACACACGCCGACGCGCTGGTTCGGAACGGACGAGCGGATCTCGTCGCGCTCGGCCGCGAACTGCTTCGGAATCCGTACTGGCCGTTGGAAGCCGCCCACGAACTCGGTGCCGACATCGAGTGGCCGGTGCAGTACCGGCGCGGGCGGTTCGAGTAGCCGAGAACGCACGGGAGGACACCGCACACTCCGCGAAGAGTTATGCGGGTTCCGCGTGCCAGATCCGGTATGGAGTATCGACCGTTCCCCGACGAACGCAGCGACGAGTTTCGCGCGTTCATGCGATACGCGTTCTCTCCGGAGCAAGGTCCCTACGATCCGGACGCAGAGGACGACAACCGCGAGTATCTCGCCGACTATCGCGGGCTGTTCGACGGCGCCGACCCCGCCGCAGTCTGCGGACACCACGATTTCACGCTCCGAATCCGCGGTGTCGACCGCGACGTTGCCGGTCTCTCGGCGGTCGCCTCGCCGCCCGAGCACCGCCGGCAGGGACACGTCAAGCGGCTGCTCCGCGAATCGCTCGCGGAGTACCGCCGAGACGGCGTTCACTTCTCGGTGTTGTGGCCCTTCGAACACGGCTTTTACCGACGATACGGCTGGGCGACTGTGAGCCGATACCGACGGATTCGAGCGCCGCCGGAGCAGTTCGAGTTCGTCGACGACGCCGGGGACGCCAGCGGTACTGCGGACGGAGACGAGCCGGCGGGCCGGTTCCGTCGGCTCGATGCGGACGACCACGCGGCCGCCGCGGCGGTGCTTTCGGCGACGGCTGACCACACCGATTTCACCATGGCGCGGACCGAAGACTGGTGGCGCGAGCGTACCCTCCGCGGCTGGAAAACGGATCCGTTCGTGTACGGATGGGAGCGCGACGGCGAGCTTCGCGCGCTCTGGTCGTACACGTTCGAAGAGGGCGACGCTCCGGACGAGGGCACGACGATGGTCGTCTCCGACGCCGCGGTCGCCGAGCCGTCTGCGTGGGACCACGTCTTCCGCTTCTGTCGGAATCACGACTCACAGGTCGAGACGGTTCGGCTCCGACTGCCCGAAGACCGCAGCGTCCTCGACCGGGTCGCGGATCCGGAAGCGGTCACCGAGGAGATCCGGAGTGGACCGATGTTTCGGCTCGTCGACGTCGCCGGCGCGTTGGAGGCGCTCGATCCCGACCCAGCCGTCGAGACGACGTTCACGCTCGCGGTCGATGAGCCGCTCGCCGGCTGGCACGACCGGCTGCTTCGGGTCACCGTCACCGACGGTGTGGTCGACGTGATCCACGAGGACACCGACGTGTCGGTGGACGTGACCACGGGAGTTGGGGCCCTCTCACAGCTGTACGCGGGCTACCGAACTGTTACCGAGCTACGCACATACGCCGATCTCACCGTCGACGACGCGGTCGCGGGCGATCTCAGAGCCCTGTTCCCGCCGCGCCGGACCGATCTGCGCGAGTGGTTCTGAGCAGCCAGCGGGCTGGGTTTTTATCCGCGGACTCCCAACGAAGACGTATGAGTTCCCGCGACGATCGCCGCGACGACGACCTCGAAGCGCGGCTCGACGAGCTCGAAAGCGTCCTGACCGAGCTCCGCCGCGACCTCCGAGAGACCGAGCGCGACCGCCGCGGCCCCCCGCGACCGCCGCGGCTCTCGGAGCTCGTTCGATTCACCGAACAGTACACCATTCCGACGGTCATCGCGCTCCTCGAAACGACGATCAAGTCGCTCGAACTGCTCCAGGGAACGCTTCGGCTGGCCGACCCCGCGCGAGACTTCGCCGAGGGAGCAGAGCGAACCGGCGACCGCCTCGACAGTGTCCGTGACGGCGCGAGCGCTGGATTGGCACGATCGCTCTCGGAGCTTCGCACGGCGCTGTCGGAGGCTGACCTGCCGGAGGAGGCGGCCTCTCGCTCGATCATCTCCGACGCGCGCGACCTCACCGCGGAGATCGAAGCACGGATCGAGGAGAGCCGCCGCGAAGCCGACGGTCGGCGCAGTGACGGTCGACGCACCGGCGACAGAGGCAGACGGGACTCAGACGACGGCGACGGTGGAATCCAGATCGACGTGACCGAGCCGGGTGACGAGTCCGAGGCCGCCGCAGATCGGGACGTAGAGAACCGTGACGATGCCGAAGACGATCCGGCGCCCGAGGTCGATATCGACTCCGAGTTGGAATCGATCAAACGACAGTTCGACGACGACGCAGACGCCGAACACGACCCGGACGCGGCCACCGAGCGCGATGACCACGAGGCTGACGACGGAGGCGACGCTGGCAGCGGAGGCGACGCTGGGGATGGAAGCGAGGCTGGCAGCGGAGACGACCCCAACGATGCGAAAACGGACGACGACTGAGACCGCAGCGATGACTCCGGCCCACCGCTTTTTTAAAAGCTCGAACCGAGCCGGTCTGTCACGCGCTCGGCGGAGTCGAAAAGAAGGGTCTCGTCGTCGGTGAACACCTCTAAGGCGACGGTGCCGTCGAATCCCGCAAGCTCCGATTCGACGATGTCGTAGTCGACCTCACCGGCTCCGACCGGAATGTGCGTGTCGCCGCGGCGGCGAACGTCGTGACAGTGGAGATGCGATATTCGGTCGCCGTGGTCCCGGAGGAACCGCTTGATCGCTTTGTTGCCGCCCTCCATGTACGCGTGACCGACGTCGAAACAGATCGGCGTGTCGGTCTCGCGGGCGATTTCGCCGAGCACGGAGAGCTGGAGCCCCTTGTGTTGGTGACCGACGTTTTCGACGACGACCTCAACGCCCGCCTCGCGGCCGGCGTCGGCGACGCGGCGAAGCTGGTCGGCAGCGACGTCCCGGAAGTCGACGTCGTCGCGGTCGGCGGAGGTCGCGTGAAGGACCGCCTTCTCCGCGCCGAGGTCGCCGGCGGCGTCGAGCAGCCGACGCTGGTAGGCGACGATCGCCTCGTTGACTTCTGGCGCGTAGCTCGTCAGCGGCTGGCTGTACGGCAGGTGAACGAGCAGGTCGCGGCCGGCGAGCGCCCGGTCGAGTCGGTCGGGGTCGATGTCGCCCGGCACGAGCGTCGGCTCACCGATCCCGAGCTCGTAGAAGTCGAACCGCTCCGACGCCGCCGCGAGCCGATCGAGGTCGTCGCCGACGGTGAGGCCGATGTCCATGTCGGCGGTGCGAGCGGCGTCGATTTATAAGTGATGCCGCTGGCTCAGTGGTTCCGTTGGGTTTCAGTTGGCCTCTTTATATACTGTAATCGCTCAGTACAGACACAGCGGTGAGTGACGACAGGAGTGGGTATTTCAGATCGGTAGCGGCGATACGGTATTTAAATGGCCATGGGCGGCCGCGATGATCGTTTATAAACGAACGGCGGTGGCGCGCCTCCGAGCGCCCAACGGGCGCGAGGAGCCCGCGAGGGAGTCGGTCGCCGCAGGCGACCGACGAGGCTGGGGAGGTACGAGGTGCGGTGCTGTGCGGGGCGGGTGGGATTCAAAGGGGCAGGCGCTGCGGACAGCGCAGGCGACGTAAGCACCACAGGAACGAGCAATGCGAGTGACGAGGAGCGCAGCGAGCGTGCGCCGTCCGCAGCCGCTGGGGCTTTGGAGGCCTTCACTGCGGAGTTCTCGATCAGTTATAAATATCCGACAGCAACACCGCTCGATCGCTTATAAACGACCGATCAACCACACTGACACACGTACTCCCGCTCTCGCTCACAAAGCAGCCTGACGGCTGGCTCAGCAGGAAAGATACCGGTGAAACAAAACGTATCGGCGCCGATTCAGTCGTCGAGCGGGTTGTCGAGGTCGATCTCGCCGGCGTCGATCTCGGCTTCGACCTCGCGGACCGCGGTCACCATCGCTTCCGTCTTCCCGTACGCGATCTCGCGCGGGAGCAGTTTCAGCCCGCAGTCGGGCGAGATCGTGAGCTTCTCCGGCGGGACGACGCGGAGCCCCTGGCGGATGTTCGCTTTGATCTCCTCGACCGATTCGATCTCGGCCGTGTGTGCGTCGACGACGCCGAGCGCGAGGTCGGGCTCGAACTCGGGATCCTGAAACGTCGGGATCTGCTCGTAATCGCCGTTACACAGCTCGACGTCGAACTCGTCTATCGGGTAGTCGTTGATCTCGGGGTAGATCCGCGAGTAGTCGCCGTAACAGACGTGGAGGCCGATGCGGATGTCCTCGGGAATCCCGGAGACGATCCGCTCTAAGGCCTCGCCGACGATGGCGTGGTCCTCGGGCGTCGTCGCCAGCGCGGGCTCGTCGATCTGGATGTAGCGCGCGCCGGCCTCGACGAGCTTCTCGACCTCCTCGTTGACGAGGTCGGCCAGGTCGTAGACGAGCTCCTCGGTGGAGGGGTACGCCTCGTTGAACGCCCAGAAGCCGAGCGTGTAGGGGCCCGTAATCGGCACCTTGACGGGACGCTCGGTGACGTTCGAGGTGAATTCGAACTCGTCGACGAGCCACGGCTCGTCGTAGCTGACGTCTTCGACGACCGACGGCTTGTCGAAGTAGTTGTGACCCCACACTTTGACGGGGCCGTTGAACTCGTAGCCGTCGATGCGCTCGGCGAAGAACTCGACCATCTCGTTGCGGCGCATCTCGCCGTCGACGACCGTGTCAAGCCCCGCGCGCTCGTGCTCGTGGGTGATGAGTCGGCAGGCGTCGTCGTGGGCCTCTTCGAGGTCGGCCGCGTCGAACTTCGACTCGGGATCGTCGACGAGCTCGTCGGCTCGGTTGAGCCACTTCGGCTTCGGGTAGGAGCCGACGACGGTCGTCAGCAGGAACGAGTCGTTCGGGTGGTCGTGCGGGCGGAACTGTTCGCGGTTTGCTTCGGGAGTTCGGACCATTAGTCGAGCACCTCCACGGCGGCGGCAAGGGCGTTCAGCTTCGCGCGGTACTTGTTCGAAGGGAGATAGAACAGCTCGGTGTTCGGCGTCAGATACGTCGTCTCGAATCCTTCGGCGGGGACCTGCGACTCGAACCATTCGACGCGCTCGGCGAGCGTCTCCGGCTTTTCGACGAGCGTGTTCTGCCCGTCGACGAGCCCGAGCGCGAGCGAGTCGGTTGCGCCGTACTCCTGGACGTTGTACACCGTGTCGTCGCGGTCGCCCGCGACGAGGTCGAAGCCGAGCGCGTCCGCGCCCGCCTCGTCGACGAGGTGGGCGTACAGCTTCTCGTCGAGCGCGCCGTACGCGGTCTGGACGACGACCTCGGCGTCCGTCACGTCGGCGACCGTCGCAATCGCGTCTGTCGCGACCGATTCCTCGCCCTCGGCGGGTGCGTCAGTGACGAGAGACGGCTCCACGAGGAACAGCGTCTCGTGGGCGGGAAACGCCTCGGTCTCGCCGGCGAGGAAGTCGGCGATAGCGGCCTGAAACTCCGCGGCGTCGCCGTAGTGTTCGTCGGTCGCGAGCTGTGCGAGCGAGTACGGACCCGGGAGCGTCGCCGCGAGCGGGGCGTCGCCGTCGATGAGCTCGACCGCGGACTCCAGTTCGGCCGCGACGTCGCCGGAGAAATCGAGGTCGTCGACGACCCGCGGATCGCGGTAGAAGTTGTTGTTGTCGTAGTAGCGGACGATTCCCCCGGTCTCGACGCTGTCGTGGACCGTCAGGGGGTGTGCGATCATGTCGTCCCAGCGACCCTGCCCCTCGACGACCCGGTCGAGGCCGGCGTCTAGCTGGTCGCCGACGTACTCCGCGCGCACCTCGTCGTACTGCTCGACTATCGCCTCGCTCTCGTCACCGCTCAACAGGTCACCCTTCTGGTGGCCCTTGAGGTCCGAAAGCGTCTCTTTCGCCCAGTCCGGAAGCGGGTACAGCCCCGGCGTGGCTGCGACTCGTTCAGTCATCACCGAACGTTCGATATGCCGATGTATAATATTTGCTAATGTATTTTATGCATTGAAGTTATTATACAGCGCCGAAAGTGAACTGTTAACACGCTCGGATCCGAATCGGTCGGTATGGCCGTCGTCTCGCTGTTCCCCTCTGCTACGGAGGTCGCCGCGGCGCTGGGCGCCGCGCCGGTCGCGGTGTCGCACCAGTGTGATTACCCCCCGTCGGTGATCGAGCGACCGACTCTCACCGGGCTCGTCTCCGAACTGGACGACGATCCCGATTCGATCGAGCGCATCGTCGCCCACGATGAGGTTTACTACCTCGACGGGGAGGCGCTCGCCGCGGCCGATCCCGACGCCGTGCTCACGCAGGGCGTCTGTGCCGTCTGCGCGCTCGACGAGAGCCTCGCTCGGCAGGCGATGGAGCGACTCGCTCTCGACGCCGCGGTGCTCGACGTTCACGCCGACGACCTCGACGACGTGCTCGCGAACATCGAGCGCATCGGTGAAGCGGTCGACCGACGCGACGCCGCGAGGGAGCTTCGAACGGACCTCGACGCCCGGATCGAGGCGGTCGCCGATGCAGTCCCGTCCACCGATTCAGCGGATCGCAAGGGCGGAGCCGGAGCCCGCCCGCGCGTCGCGGTGTTCGACTGGGTCGATCCGCTCCGCCACGGCGGGCTCTGGATACCCGACCTGATCGAGATCGCGGGCGGTCAGTCTGGGCTCGCGGCCGCCGGCGAGCGTGCGGGAAAGGTCAGTCCGGCGGCAGTGCGAGAGTTCGATCCCGAAGTGATCGTCGTCGGACCCTGTGGCTACGACGTCGCCGGCGCGGAGCGGGCGGCCACGGATCTCCTCGATAGAGAGTCGTTCGACGCCTTGTCGGCGGTCCGTAACGACCGCGTGTACGCGATGGACGGTACCGCCTATCTGAACCGCCACAGTCACCGCGTCGTCGACACGCTCGAAGCGCTGGCGGGAGTGATCCACCCCGGCCGGTTCGGGGAGCCCGGTGAGAAGGTCCGGGAGGTGTCGGTGGAGCCCGCCGAGTGCGGTGGGGCGAGTGAACCCGCCGCCGAGTAGGAGGATGTCAAGCAGCTCTGAGAGATCGACGCACGGTCAGGATCGCCGGTCGAGTCGGAGCACGGTGAGCGTCTCGAACGGGAACGACTCCTCGACGACGACCCCGTGGGTGAACCCTGCATCTTCGACGAGCGACAACACCTCGTCGTATCCCGTCAGCGAGGAGACGAGGAGTAAGACGACGCCACCGGGCGCGAGGATACGGCTGACATCCGCGAGGAACGGCTCGATCAGCGCTCTTCCCGACTCACCGCCCGACAGGGCGTGTTCCATCCAGTCGTCCCACTCGTTGTCGGGATCGGTCGGGAGGTACGGCGGGTTGAAACATACCGTATCGAACGCGTTCGCGCGGAACGGCGAGCAGAGATCGGCGACGACGCCCTCGACGCCCCGATCGCGCGCCTGTCGCACCGCATGGGGGTTGAGATCGCTGCCGACCACGTCGGAGCCGCGCTCCGTGGCGATCTGTGCTGCGACCCAGCCGGAACCCGTCCCGACCTCTAGCACGCGACCGTGGGCCGCTTCGATCGCCGCCTCGGCGAGGAGTCCGGAGTCCTCTGCCGGCTGGTAGACGGTGGGGTCGAGCCCGCGACGCTCGGCGAGGTCGGGGTCGCTCACCGCTCGGACGCCTCCGCTTCGCTCCCGACGCTGACTCCTCCCGCCTCTCGCGCGGAGAGCGT
>LKMY01000015.1 GCA_001564205.1 Nanohaloarchaea archaeon PL-Br10_U2g5 | reverse complement strand
TCCGGCTGGGGCGGCCCCGACATCAAAGGGCGGGTCGTCTTCGACCTGCTGTACGCGTACAAGCGGACGATGTTCACCGAGTTGGAGTCGTACCGGCTCGACGCGGTCGGCGAGCGCGAGTTGGGGGTCGGCAAGGAGCGCTACACGGGCGACATCGGCGATCTCTGGGAGCAGGATCCCGAACGTCTGCTGGAGTACAGTATCCGCGACGTAGAGCTGTGCGTCGAGATCGACCGGAAACAGGACGTGATCGCCTTTTGGGACGAGGTGCGAACGTTCGTCGGGTGTAAGATCGAGGACGCGCCAACGCCCGGCGATACGGTCGACATGTATGTCCTCCACAAGGCCTTCGGGAAGTTCGCGCTCCCCACGAAGGGCCAACAGGAGTCGGAGGATTTCGAAGGCGGGGCCGTCTTCGACCCGATCACGGGCGTCAAGGAGATGGTGACGGTACAGGACTTAAAAAGTCTCTACCCGATGTGCATGGTGACGATCAACGCCGGCCCGGAGACGAAGGTCGACCCCGCTGAGTACGACGGCGAGTCGTACGTCGCACCCAACGGGACCCACTTCCAGAAGAAGCCGGACGGGATCATGCGCGAGATGGTCGACGAACTCCTCTCCGAGCGCGAGGAGAAGAAGGCGCTCCGGAACGACCACGAACCCAAGACCGAACCCTACGAGCAGTACGACCGACAGCAAGGAGCTGTCAAGGTTATTATGAATTCTCTTTACGGCGTAACGGGATGGGATCGATTCCGCCTGTACGACAAAGAAGGCGCAGCAGCGGTCACAGCGACCGGTCGGGAAGTCATCGACTTCACCGAGGAGGCCGCAGAGGAACTCAATTATCAGGTTGCTTATGGAGATACGGACAGCGTTATGTTATCGTTATCTAACATGTCGAAAGCGGAGGCCATCGAGACCTCCTTCGAGATAGAGGACCACATCAACGAGCGGTACGACGACTTCGCGAAAGAAGCGCTGAACGCCGACGAGCACCGATTCCAGATCGAGTTCGAGAAGCTCTACCGGCGCTTCTTCCAGGCCGGCAAAAAGAAGCGGTACGCGGGCCACATCATCTGGAAGGAGGGGAACGACGTCGACGACATCGACATCACCGGGTTCGAGTACAAGCGCTCGGACATCGCCGGCATCACGAAAGAGGTCCAACAGAACGTCATCGAGACGATCGTTACCGGTGACGACATCGACGAGGACATGGAGGAGGTGAAGGCGTATCTCGTGGACGTCATCGCTCGCGTGCTCGACGGCGAGATGGATCTCGACGAGATTGGCATCCCCGGCGGAATCGGGAAGAAACTCGACGCCTACGAGACGCCGACCGCACAGGTCCGCGGCGCGAAGTACGCCAATCTGATGCTCGGCACCAACTTCGGGAGCGGGTCGAAGCCGAAGCGGCTGTACATCAAAAAGGTCCATCCCGACTTCTGGCAGCGGATGGAGTCGGAGAAGGGACTCGACCCGCAGCACGACCACCTGTACGGTGAGTTCAAACGCGATCCCGACGTGATCTGTTTCGAATATGCCGACCAGGTGCCCGACGAGTTCGAAGTCGACTGGGAGAAGATGCTCGACAAGACGCTTAAAGGCCCGATAGAACGCGTCATCGAGGCCCTCGGGATGTCCTGGGAGGAGGTCAAAACCGGACAGGAACAGACTGGGTTGGGCTCGTTCATGTGAGCTAAATTGGATACAAAAGAAACCGGTTTTTGCTTATTGAAAAAGTTCTTGGCAGTTTTGAGAGATTCTAACAGGAGATGCGTAAGCATTAACCTCCTAAGTCACCAATGTGCATGTACGAGGCACGAGACTACATATGGCAACTCTCGAAATTAACGATCTTCACGCACGAGTGGCGGAAGAGGGCGGTGAACGCATCCTTCGCGGCGTCGACTTAACCGTCGAGTCCGGTGACATCCACGCGCTGATGGGGCCGAACGGGTCCGGCAAATCGACGCTGGCGAAAGTCATCGCCGGCCATCCCGCCTACGAGGTAACCGACGGCGAGATACTGCTCCACCTCGACGAGGAGGATGTCGCCGACATCGACGCCGACCTCGACGACGAGGACTACCACTGGGAGCTGCTTTCGTTGGAGCCCAACGAGCGCGCCGCGCTCGGTATCTTCCTCGGATTCCAGTACCCCGCGGAGATCGAAGGCGTCACCATGACGAACTTCCTCCGGCAGGCGCTCAACGCCAAGGCGGACGAGCGCGAGGAGCTGTTCGAAGACGAAGACGAGGAAGGCGACGTCGACGACGCCGGCTACGACACCTCACCGATGGAGGGCCCGGCCGACGACGGCGAGATCGGCGTTGCGGAGTTCCAGGCGATCCTCTCGGAAAAGATGGAACTGCTCGACATGGACGAGAAGTTCATGCAGCGGTACCTCAACGCCGGCTTCTCCGGCGGCGAAAAGAAGCAGAACGAAGTGCTACAGGCCGCGATGTTAGAGCCGGCCGTCGCCGTGCTCGACGAGATCGACTCGGGACTCGACATCGACCGCCTGCAGGACGTCTCGAAGGGGATCAACGCCCTTCGTGACGAGCAGGGAACGGGTATTCTCCAGATCACCCACTATCAGCGGATCTTGGACTACGTCGAACCCGACTACGTCCACGTGATGCTCGACGGCGAAGTCGCGAAAAGCGGCGGCGCGGAGCTCGCAGAGCAGCTCGAAGCGGACGGCTACGACTGGGTTCGCGAGGAAGCGTTTGCAGACGCGTAACTACTCGTGATTACACAACAACACTATACAACCAGAACGGTAACCAATTGATATGAGTTCACAAGACCACCTGAAGGAGACGAACACCGAGGAGCGCTTCGAGTTCAAGAAGGAGGAGAAGTCCGCCTTCAAAAGCGAGAAGGGCCTCACCGAGGAGACGGTCCGCGTTATCTCCGAAGACAAAGACGAGCCGGAGTGGATGCTCGAACGGCGTCTCCGCGCGCTGAAACACTTCCAAAAGATGCCGATGCCGACGGACTGGCCCGAGGCGCCCGATCTCAGCGAGGTCGATATCGACGAGATCGTTCCGTACATCCGGCCCGACATTGATGTCCGCGGTGGCGTCGACGACTGGACGGACCTCCCCGACGAAATCAAGGACACCTTCGATAAGCTCGGCATCCCCGAGGCGGAGAAGAACGCGCTCTCAGGCGTCGGCGCGCAGTACGAGTCTGAGATCGTCTACCAGAACATGCAAGAGCAGTGGGAGGAGAAAGGCGTCATCTTCTGTGACATGGACAAGGCCGTCCGTGATCACGAAGAGCTCGTCAAAGAGTACTTCATGACGAAGGCCGTGCCGCCGAGCGACAACAAGTTCGCGGCGTTACACGGGGCGATCTGGTCTGGCGGCTCGTTCGTCTACGTTCCGGAGGACACGACGGTCAACATGCCGATCCAGGCGTACTTCCGAATGAACTCCGAGGGGATGGGCCAGTTCGAGCACACGCTCATCATCGCCGAAGAAGGCTCGGAAGTCCACTACATCGAGGGCTGTTCGGCCCCGAAGTACTCGGCGTTCAATCTCCACTCCGGCGGCGTCGAAGTGTTCGTCAAGGAGAACGCACACGTCCAGTACTCCACGGTGCAGAACTGGTCGAAGAACACGTACAACCTGAACACGAAACGCGCGATCGCCGAGAAGGGCGGGCGAATGGAGTGGATCTCGGGATCGATGGGGTCGAAGGCGACGATGCTGTATCCCTCGACGATCCTGAAAGGTCGCGGCGCCTCCGACAACCACATCACCATCGCCATGGCCGGCGAGGGTCAGGACATCGACACGGGCGCGAAGGTGTACCACAACGCGCCGGAGACCAAGTCCACGGTCGAGTCGAAGTCGATCGCGAAAGACGGCGGCCGCACGAACTACCGCGGCCTCGTCCACATCGCGGACGGTGCCGAGAACTCCTCGACTGCCGTGGAGTGTGACGCGCTGATGTTCGACAACAAGTCGACGTCAGACACGATGCCGTACATGGAGATCAACGAGTCGAAAGTCGACGTCGCTCACGAGGCGACCGTCGGGAAGATCGGCGACGAGGACATCTTCTATCTCCAGTCGCGCGGTCTCGACGACGACGACGCAAAGCAGATGATCGTTTCGGGCTTCATCGAGCCCATCACGGAAGAGCTACCCATCGAGTACGCGGTCGAACTGAACCGACTCGTCGAACTCGAGATGGAGGGCTCGCTCGGATAACATGAGCACGAAAGCAATCGAGAGCCTCTCTGAGGACACGGTACGACGCATCGCCGAGGAACGCGACGAGCCTGAGTGGCTCCTCGAAACCCGTCTCAATGCCCTCGCGGCGTTGGAAACCGCCGAGCTGCCCGACGTGATCCAGACGCCCGGCCGCCGCTGGACCGACTTGGAAGCGCTCGACTTCGAGGCGCTCGTCGATCCGCTGAATCAGTCGGACGCGACGGACCGGACCGCGGGCGACGACGGAGTCGTCGTCCTGCCGTTCACTGAGGCGTTCGCGGAGTACGGCGACGTCATCGAGGCGAACTTCGGCTCCGTACTCGACCCCGAAGAGAACTACCTCACCGCGTTGTCGGTCGCGCTGTTCACCACCGGCACGTTCGTCTACGTTCCTGAAGGCGTCGACGTCGAAGACGTGAAGATCCGCGCCGAGATGAACTCTCGGTCGCTGTTCAGTCAGACCCTCGTCGTCGCCGAGGAGTCGTCGTCGGTGACGATTCTCGAATCGATCACGTCTGGAGACGACGGTGTCAGCGGAGATCGGTACTTCTCGAACCTCGTTGAGGTCGTCGCGGGCGAGAACGCGAACGTCCAGTTCGGCTCGCTTCAGAACCTCGACGACGAGACGTACACCTACGCGCTCAAACGCGGCGTGACCGACACGTACTCAACGATCGACTGGATCGAGAGCAACTTCGGCTCGAAGCTCACTCGCTCGGACGTCGAGACCGAACTCAACGGCGACGGCTCCGAGAGCCAGATCGTCGGGACGTTCTTCGGTACCGACGACCAGCACTTCGACATCAACGCGCGCGTCTGGCACAAAGCCGAGCATACGACGGCCGATCTGGTCACGCGCGGCGTCCTCGACGACGTCGCCCGCTCGGTCTACGAGGGCGTCCAAGACGTGGGCGAGGACGCGTGGAGCACGTCCAGCTACCAGCGTGAGAACACGCTGATGCTGTCGGACGACGCCGAGGCCGACGCGTCGCCGAAGCTGATCATCCACAACCACGATACCGAAGCGTCTCACTCCGCTACCGTCGGACAGGTCGACGCAGAAGACCTGTTCTACTTGGAGAGCCGTACGATCAACCCGCGGACAGCGCGGAACATGCTCGTCGAGGGCTTCTTCGTGCCCGTCTTCGAGGAGATCGCCGTCGACGAGTTCCGCAACGACGTCCAAGAACTCGTCTTGGAACGCCTGCAGTAGGCCTCCACCCTGATCGAGTTGGCATTTTTCCACTGAGCGACTCCGTGAGTCGTGGGGCTCGAACTCTATTCGATCGGAGGGGAACTCCTTAAGTCGGACTACGCCCGAGTTGACGCATATGCGAACGGGCGTATCGATCGATATCGGGTGGTCGTGGTGAGTGTGAGCCAGCGGATCACGTCCGACGACCAGCTCGCGCGGCTCCTCCAGATTGGAATCGTGTTAGAGGAGGTCGTCGAGGCGCGGGCCCACCACCACTACCAGAGCCTTGACGATGAGCTCGACGCCGAAATCGAAGCGCTGCTGGCGGACGCCGCCGAGGAGTCGGCCGAGCACCGCGAGCGGCTGGAGACGCTGATCGAAGGACTCGGCGTCGACAGCGTTCCGTTCGACGAGATCGAGTCGCTCGTAGACGCCCGGTATGGACGGACACGCCCGGAGGACTTCGACGGCGTGTTGTACGACCAGCTGTGTAACGAAGAGACCGCCTACAAGTTCTACGACGACCTCATTGAAGCGATCGAGGCGTCGGACGCCGAGTTTTCGCTCGACCGCGCGGTACTGATCGAGACGCTCGAAACGATCCGCGAAGAGGAGGCACAGGGAGTCAGCGAAGTCACGGAAATCATGGAGCGACGATGAGTCGTCGGACTGGATCGACAACGAATACCGACGGAGGACAGCCGTGAATACCGCAGACCAGTATCTCAAGACGATATACGTCGTACAAAAGCAGGAAGACGGTCCCGCCTCGACCGGGTCAATAGCCGACGCCTTAGACGTGAGCCCGGCGAGTGCAAACGAGATGATCGGCAAGCTCGAGGAGCGCGGTCTCGCGGAACACGAGAAGTACAAGGGTGTCAGACTCACCGACGATGGGATCGTTCGCGCGCGGGACGCCCTCCAGACGTACTGTATCATCGAGCGCTTCCTCGCAAACGTGTTGAGCGTCGAGGAGTTTCGCGAAGAGGCGCATGAGCTGGAGGCCGTCATCGATGGAACCGTTGCCGAACGGCTCGACACGATCATCGACCGACGGCCGGAGTGTCCGGACTGTTTCGATCCGGAGACCGACGCCTGCGCGTGTCTTGAGATAGCAGCCATACCCGTCGAGCCGGAGCAGTGAAGAGATTCTCCGCCTCCGCTTAGACGCCGGTGGAGTACCGGAGAACACCCGCAATTCCGCCGAACGCGTCGAGCAGCTGTTCGCCCTTCTCGAAATCAGTCGAAATGAACTTCGTCTCCGTCCCTCGCTGCTCGGCGATGTTGATCAGGTGTTCGATGACATCGTCGCGCTCTTTCACTGTCCCCTCGTCGCCGCAGTCCGAACACTCGTGGGTCGGTGTCGAATGTCGCGAGTCGACCACTTCGTACTCCTCTTCTCCGTTCGGGCACTCGTAGACGACGACGTCAGACCGGAGATCCTCGGAGATGAGTAGCCGATCGACTGATCCCATGATGAGGTTACGACGAGTCTGCTCGAAGCCGTAGGTGGCCTCCTCACCGGTGTGGAGCTTCTCGAAGAACTCGTCCATGTGACGTTTATCTTCGACGATCTCCTGATCGGCGAGCGCCTCACTGGCGTTGTCGACGAGGTCTTTCAGCCCGGACTCGTCGGTGTACGCGACGTCGAACTTTCCGAGCACCTTGTCCTGTAGCTCGTGATGGAGGTAATCGCCGTCGAGGAACTCGTCTTTCGTTGGTGAGGGGCCGCCCACGAGGATACCGTCAAGCTCGTGGCGCTTGTCGACGAACAGATCGTTTGCCATCCCTGCGACCTCCTGATAGAAGTTGTCGATCGCTTCGAGTCGGAGCCGAGCGAACCGCTGTGCGGACTGTCCACCTTTCCGCTGTTTCCCGGGGACGAGCGAGGAAGCCGACTTGACCGGCTCGATTCGTTTTCCTTTCAGCCAGCCGACGTTGGCCTCGCGCCGGTCCAAGACGATGAGCCCGAAGAGCCCGGCGTCTTCGAGCATGTGTTCGAGCGGCTCGGTGAGAAACTCCGAGTCGCAGTGATATCGGAACGACTCGACCGGCTGGGGCGGCGATTCGAGCGTCCGAGTGACCATATCCGTCTGGCCGCCACCCGCGTCGATCGCTCCCGAGAAGATCACCATCCCTTTATCGGGCGGGAAGGTGTCGTAGTATCGGAGTCGGTCCTTGATCGACGTGAGCGCGTCCTGCACGTTCGTTCGCGTCTGCTTGGACTTGATGTTGGACGCCTCGCTGTGTTCCTGCGTGATGTGTGCGACCACGGACGAGACCTGCTTGTCTTCCGGGATGTAGATGGTGACGAGCTGCGTGCCGGAGCCCTCGTACTCTTTGAGCTCCTCGATGACCTTGCGGAACTCGTACTTCCGCCGGTCCTTGCTCGCCTCTTGGGCGTCGCTACTCATTACCAGAACTACGGCGACGTGCGTGTAAGTAAGCTTTGACCTGATGATACGGGGAGGCAGCGTCCGAAAACGACGGAAGCGAGAGCTTACATCGACTCCGGCGCTTCGACGCCCAACACGTCGAGTGCGTTCGCCATCGTGTGTTTCGCGGCGGCGACGACCGCGACGCGGGCCGCCTGGACGTCGGCGTCCGCGGCGGTGACGACTGGACATTCGCGGTAGAACGCGTTGTACGCGTCGGCGAACTCGCGGGTGAACGTCGCGATCGTGTGCGGCTCCAAATCGTCGGCCGCCTCCTCGATGACTGCCGGGAAGCGGGCGATCTCGCGGAGCAGGTCGCGAGCCTCGTCCTTCTCCAACGTCGTGGCGTCGACATCGATCGGTTCGCCAGCTTGCGGAACATCGATCCCGGCCGCCGCGGCCTCGTCGAGGATGCCACAACAGCGTGCGTGGACGTACTGGACGAACGGTGCGGACTGCGCTTCGAAATCGAGCGCGTCCTCCCACTCGAAGGTGATCGCCTTTGCGGGCTGTTTCGAGACGATGTCGTACCGAACCGCGCCGATTCCGACCTGATGGGCGATCCGCTCGATATCCTCGTCGGTGAGGTCGTCGTCGCGGATACGGTCGTCCATCCGCGTTTCGACCGCCTCGCGGGCGCGGTCGATCGCCTCGTCGAGGAGGTCGTCGAGCATCACACCGGTCCCTCGCCGAGTGGACATCTTCCCGTCCGGGAGGTTGACGTACGAGTAGATGACGTGGCCGAGCCGGTCCGTGTCGTTTCCGAGCAGCTCGAGCGTCGCGTCGAGCTGGTCGGCCTGCAGCTTGTGATCCTCGCCAAGCACGGTGACGGCGCGGTCGTAGTTCGCGAACTTCCATTCGTGGTGGGCCAGGTCCCGGGTCGTGTAGAGGCTCGTGTCGTCCGACCGGAGGAAGACGAGGTTCTTCTCGATCCCCCACTCGTCGAGTTCGAGCTGCCAGGCTTCCTCCTCGTAGACGGCGTGGTCGGTCTCTTTGAGCCGCGCGGCGACCTCGTCGGTGGAGCCGTCACGCATGAACCGCGTCTCTTTGACGAACTCGTCGAACTCGGCCGGGAGCCGCGCGAGACAGCCCTTCATTCCGTCGAGCACCGTGTCAACGACCTCGCCGACACGCTCGTACGTCTCCTCGTCGCCGGCTTCGAGCCCCTGCAGAATCTCGCTGATCTCGGCTTCCGCGACCTCGACGTCGTCAGGGTCGGCGCCTTCGAGGTAGGCGTTGCCTTTCCGGTAGTAGCGAACGAGGTCGTACTCCGCGCGGTCGCGAGCGGGCGGCTCCTCGAGGTCCGCCTCCTCGAACCGTTCGTACGCCCAGGTGAAAACCGCCATCTGACGGCCCGCGTCGTTGACGTAGTAGTGACGGTCGACGTCGTAGCCGGCGTATTCCAAGAGGTTCGCCACGGCGTCCCCGACGATCGGGTTGCGCGCCCGACCGACGTGGACCGGACCGGTCGGGTTCGCGCTGGTGTGTTCGACGACGACGGAGGTGTCCCTGTCGGGGAGCGCGCCGTAGCCCGCGTCGGTCGCGGACGCGTCGAGCGTGTCGACGAAGTACTGCTCGCCGACGTGGAAGTTGACGTACGGTCCCGCGGTGTCGACGCGAGCGAGGTACTCGTAGCCGTCGACGGCGACCGCCTCAGCCACGTCGGCGGCCACGCTCGGCGGCGCAGCGCCGATCTCCCCGGCGAGCCGAAAGGCGACACTGGAGGCGAGCGTCGCGTCCATCTCGTCGGGCGGGCGTTCGATACCGAGGTCATCGGTCGGGAGATCACGCGCGGCGAGCGCATCAACGAGGGCGTCGGCCACTTCCGACCGGAACTGCCTGAACATACCGTCCGTTCGTCGGTCGGCCTAAAAGGCCCTTCCGAAGCGGTCGCGCGGGAGCACTGACGCGGTAACGAACCGAAGACGCCGGGCGTGGACGCGATGGCGAAACCCGCTGTGAGCCTCCCACTGCAACTGCGCTTAAGTCGGTCGGAGTCGAACAGAGGGGTGATGCGCGCCACCCTCCAGACGCTGGCGATCGTCGGGCTGTTCGGGGTCGTACAGGGGGTGCTGCAGCTCGCCGGTCTCGTGGGGTTGTTCGCCCTGTCGACGCCGCTCTCGCTCGCACCGTGGACCGTCGTCACCAGCGTGTACGCGCACGGTTCCCTCGGTCACCTGCTAGCGAACGCCATCGGACTGTTGCTCGTCGGACCCCTCGTCGAACGACGGACGACGACGCTTCGATTTCACGCGTTCGTCGTGACTACCGGTGCGCTCGCCGGGATCGCACAGGTAACGCTCGGCGGACTCGTCGGTCCCTCTCCCGCGGTGTTGGGACTGAGCGGCGCGGTGTTCGCACTCGGCGGGTATCTGCTCGCCGGCAACGTCGCAAGCGCCCGACTGTTCGACCGGCTCCGGCTCTCCCCGCGAGTGCAACTGCTCCTCTTCGGAGTCGTCGCCGTCGGTCTCACCGTGATGACCGCCGCGCCGGGCGTCGCGCTCATCGCCCACGGCGTCGGCGCGTTCTGTGGGCTCGTCGCCGGACGAGTCGGTCTGTTAGATATCCGATGAACCCACGGCTCGGCAGTCGAGGTGGCTCGGATGCGACCGATCGTCAAGGAACAGACGGCAGCGGCGCTACGGGACGGTAAAACAAAGAGAGCGTGAAAGACGCCCTAGCGCTTAGTCTTCGAGAACGATCTCGATGCTAACGTCGTTCGGCACTTGGACGCGCATGAGCTGGCGGAGCGCGCGCTCGTCGGCGTCGATGTCGATCAGACGCTTGTGGACGCGCATCTCCCAGTGCTCCCACGTCGCCGTCCCCTCACCGTCCGGGGACTTTCGCGACGGGATCTCGAGCGTCTTCGTCGGCAGCGGGATCGGGCCTGACAGGGCGACCCCCGTCGAGTCCGCGATCTCGCGGACGTTGTCGCAGATGTCGTCGAGGTCCTCGGGGCTCGTGCCGGCGAGGCGGACGCGTGCCTGCTGCATCGATTATCGCTCGTTGACTTCGAGCACCTTGCCGGCCGCGATGGTCTGACCCATGTCGCGGATGGCGAAGCTGCCGAGTTCCGGAATCTCGCCGGACGGCTCGATGCTGAGCGGTTTCTGCGGGCGGATAGTGACGACCGCGGCGTCGCCGGACTTGATGAAGTCCGGGTTCTCCTCGGCGACCTCACCCGACGACGGGTCGATCTTCTGGTTGATCTGCTCGATCGTACAGGCGACCTGTGCCGTGTGCGCGTGGAAGACGGGCGTGTATCCGGCCGTGATGACGCTGGGGTGCTGCATGACGACGATCTGCGCCTTGAACGTCTCGGCGACGCTCGGCGGGTCGTCAGCGGGACCACACACGTCGCCGCGACGGATGTCGTCCTTGCCGATGCCACGGACATTGAACCCGACGTTGTCACCGGGGCCGGCCTGGGGCACCTCCTCGTGGTGCATCTCAACCGTCTTCACTTCGCCGCCGACGTCGGACGGCTGGAAAGAGACGTTGTCGCCCGTGTTGAGCATCCCGGTCTCGACGCGCCCCACGGGGACGGTTCCGATACCGGAGATGGTGTACACGTCCTGGATGGGGAGTCGGAGCGGCGCATCCGTCGGCGGCTCGGACTCGGGCAGGTCGTTGAGCGACTCCAGCAGGGTCGGTCCATCGTACCAAGGCGTGTTGTCGGACTCCTCGGAGATGTTGTCGCCTTCGAACGCCGAGATCGGCACGAACGTCGTGTCGTCGGTCGCGAAGCGGACCTGGTTGAGCAGGTTCTTGACCTCCTCGACGACATCGTCGTACGAGGACTCCTGGTAGTCGACCAGGTCCATCTTGTTGACGCCGATGATGAGCTCGTTGATACCCAGCGTGCGGGCTAAGAAGACGTGCTCTCGGGTCTGAGGCGCGACGCCGTCGTCTGCCGCGACGACGAGCACCGCGTTGTCGGCCTGTGAGGCGCCCGTGATCATGTTTTTCACGAAGTCACGGTGGCCCGGACAGTCGACGATGGTGAAGTAGTAGTTGTCCGTGTCGAACTCTTGGTGGGCGATGTCGATCGTGACACCACGCTCGCGCTCTTCGGCGAGGTTGTCCATCACGTAGGCGAACTCGAAGCCGCCTTTGCCCTTTTCTTCGGCTTCCTCGCGGTGCTGCTCGATTACGTGCTCGGGGACGCTCCCGGTTTCGAAGAGGAGTCGGCCCACGAGCGTACTCTTGCCGTGGTCGACGTGGCCGATAATGGCCAGATTCTGGTGCGGTTTGTCACTCATGGGGTAATCACGCGCTAAGGCGCTCTGTGAGTAAGTTTCGGTAGATTCCACTAAAACGGTTTCGATACGTCCCACAGCGGATCACGACGCCGTCGGGCGATTCTCGACAACGCGGCTCACGGGAGAACGACACACGGACGCCGACCGGACGATTTAGCAGCGACCTCTCACTCCAGCCGTCCGACATCGCCGAGCACGGCGCTGGCCGTCTCCGGACCGCCAGCACCCCGCCCGGAGATGTTGAGCCGTCCGGCGTGAGACGTCTCGATCTGGACGATATTCTGCGTTCCGGAGACTGCGAGCGTTCCGTTCTCGGGCACGAGTCGGGGCGCGACGCGGACCGTCTCCCCGGTCGCCTCACCGATGAGCCGGACCGTCCGACCGTCCTCGGCTGCGAGCCGGAGCGCGGAGCCGGGGATGTCACGGATGCCGTCGACCTCGGCGTCGTCGAGCGTGAACTCTCGGGCGTCCGCAGGGTCGTCGGCCGCGCCGAATGAGAGCACGTTCGCGAGGATGACGCATTTGAGCGCCGCGTCGGTCCCCTCGACGTCGAAGGAGGGATCGGCCTCGGCGACGCCGAGATCCTGTGCCTCCGCGAGCACGTGATCGTAGTCGAGCCCCTCGGCGGCCATCCGGGTGAGAATGAAGTTCGCGGTCCCGTTGAGCACGCCGCGGACCGCCGTGACGTGACCCGGTTCGATATCCTCGACCGTCGAGACCGCGGGGATCGCGCCCCCGACCGTCGCCTCGAAACGGATCTCGCCGTCGCTGTCGTCGACAGCCGCTTGGAGGTCGCCGAAGCGCTCGGCGACCGGTCCCTTGTTCGCCAACACGGCGTGTCGATCGCGGTCCAGCGCCGAGAGGACGTGTGAGAAGCCGGGCTCCGCATCGCCGAGCGTCGTCGGCGTCGCTTCGACGAGCACGTCGTAGTCGGCCGCCAGCGCGTCCTCGGGGTCGTCGTCGCCGACGATTCCGGCCTCTGCTTTTCGGGTTACGACGGCCTCCGCGTCGACACCGTGAGCGGTTCCGTTCGTTCCGTCCGCAACGATGGCAGTCGAGGAGTCCGCAACCGCGACGACCTCGTGACCGTACTCGCCCGCGAGGTCGACGACCGACCGCCCCACGGCGCCGGCGCCGACGACTGCGAGTCTCATGCGTCCACCCCCGTGAGCGGCTCGACGAGACGCAGCTCTTTTTCTTCTGCGAGCTCCCGAACGGCCGCGAGCGCCTGCTCCGTCTCACCGGCGCGCGCTTCCAATCGAAGCCGCGCGCTCGACGCCTCCTCGGTTCCCTGCGGCGCGGCCAGCGACACGTCGGCGACCGACGCCGACGCGCACGCTTCGATCCGCGAGAGCGTGTCCGACAGGTCCGTGTCGATGAGGTGACCGAACAGCAGCAGCGTCACCTCCTCGGCGTACCGCTCCGTTCCGGCTTGCATCACGTTCACGCCCTCGCTTCGGAGGGCTTCGACGATTCCCTCGAAGCGCTCTTGAGTCGCCTCGAAGTCGACTTCGACCGGGATCCGGCCGCGCGGGGTCTTGTTTCCGCGCTCGTGATAGATCGAGAGGAGGTTCCCCCCGTTGTCCGCGATCGGGTGGAGCGCCGCGAGCAGCTGGCCCGGCTCGTCGACGAGTTCGAGCCGCACCGTGTGCGTCGACGGAGCCGCCGCGGCGTGGCCGCCGTCAGGCGAGGTGTCCACGGCGTTCTCCTCGCCCTCGGGCGCACCGTCACGAGCGTCGCTCACGCGACCACCTCCGTGTCGGTGGCGGTCGGGAGGCGGGTCCGCTGACACGTTCCTGTCGGCGGTGCGGAGCGACCGCTTGCTGGCTCCGTCACGATGCGCCGAGCGGGAGTCGTGCCCGTCTGCATACTCGAAAGAAGTCGGGCGATCCGGTATAAGCCTTCGGCGATGGCAGGCGTTGCCTCGCAGCCGGCCGTGTCAACGTACGGCACGAGCTCGCGATCACCGCGCAGAGCGCCGTCGCTGTCGGGTCGAGCGGAGAGTGATCAGCTGAGAGAGAAATAAAAAGGCGATTCGAAGCGCGAACCGGTCGATCGGATTAGAAGTAGTCGATCGACGGCGGCAGTTCGAGCTTCATGCCCTTGCGCTCGCGGATTTCCATGATCTTCTCGCGCTGGAGGTTGTCAACGAGGACGCGGAAGCCCGCGTTCTCGGTGTTCCACGACGCCCGACCTTCGGTGGCAGAGCGGATGTCGGAGGAGAAGCCGATCATCTCCTCGACGGGGGCGATCCCCTCGACGACCATGAGGTCACCCTCCTGGTACATGTCGTCGACGCGGCCGCGACGACCCTGGATCTCGCCGGATGCGGCGCCCATGTGCTCCGAGGGAACGTCGATGCGGACGTCCTGAATCGGCTCGAGCAGGCGGACTTCACCGTCGATCAGCGCGCGGTGGACCGCGTTGCGGACTGCGGGGATGACCTGCGCGGGACCGCGGTGGATGGTGTCCTCGTGGAGCTTCGCGTCGTGGAGCCGGAACAGCGACCCTTGAACGGGTTCGGCAGCGAGGGGCCCGTCGTCGAGCGCCTCCTGAAGCCCTTCCAGAACGAGCTCCATCGTCTCGTTGAGGTGCTGAATCCCTTTCGTGTCGTCGATGAGGATGTTTGTCCGGTGAATATCCTCGACGTTCTGTGACGTGTCCTTGTCCATTCCGGCCTCCTGTAGCGCCTCGCGGCGCTCCAGTTCGGGCATATCCATCGAGACCTCCCCAAGCTGGATTGCGTCGACGATGTCCTGCGACATCGGCTCGACGGTGAGGTAGAACTTGTTGTGACGGTTCGGCGACTGTCCTTCAACCTCGCGAGAGGTCTCCTGGGGCTGTTCGCGGAAGACGACGATCGGTTCACCGGTGATGACCGGAATCCCCTGGTTGTCGCGGATACGCTGGGTGATCACTTCGAGGTGGAGCTCTCCCTGCCCGCTGATGAGGTGCTCGCCCGTGTCCTCGTTGATCTCGATCTGGATCGTCGGGTCCTCCTTGGCGACCTGTTGGAGCGTCTCGATGAGCTTCGGCAGGTCGTCCATGTTCTGGGCCTCGACGGACTTCGTAATGACCGGCTCGGAGATGTGCTCGATCGACTCGAACGGCGTCATCTCGACCGAGGAGACCGTGGAGCCGGCGATGGCGTCGCGCAGTCCGGTGACGGACGCGATGTTACCGGCCGGAACGCGGTCCACTTCCTCGCGTTCGCTCCCCATGAAGAGCCCGACGCTCTGAATGCGGTTTTTGCCGGCCGTGCCGGAGACGTACAGCTCCTGGCCCTTCTCTAAGGTTCCGGAGAAGACGCGGCCCGTCGCGATTTCGCCCGCGTGCGGGTCCATGGAGATGTCGGTGACCATGAGAACGACCTCGCCGTCCTCGTCGACCATCCGCATCGTGTCGGCCAGCTCGGACTCCGGATCGCCGCGCCAGATGCGCGGGACACGACGCGGCTGCGCGTCGACCGGGTTGGGGAAGTGCTCACAGACCATATCGAGCACGACGTTCGAGAGCGGCGTCCGCTCGTGGAGCTCGTCGCGCTTGTCGTTCTGTTCGAGCTCCATGATGTCGCCGAAGTCCATTCCGGTTCGCTGCATCGACGGCATCGAGACGCCCCACTTGTACAGCGCGGAGCCGAATCCGACCGTCCCCTCTTCGACGGAGACGGTCCAGTCCGTGGGGATGTCGTCCATGTTCTCGGCCATTCCGCGGATGAGCTCGTTGACGTCGGCGATGACGGCCATCAGCCGCTCTTGCATCTCTTGTGGTCCCTCTTGGAGCTCAGAGATGAGGCGGTCGACCTTGTTGATGAACAGTGCCGGCTTCACGCCCTCGCGGAGCGCCTGCCGGAGCACCGTCTCGGTCTGGGGCATCGCACCCTCGACGGCGTCGACGACCACTAAGGCGCCGTCGACCGCGCGCATCGCGCGGGTGACGTCGCCACCGAAGTCGACGTGGCCCGGCGTGTCGATGAGGTTGATGAGGTGGTTGGTATCCTCGTGCTCGTGGGTCATCGAGACGTTTGCCGCGTCGATGGTGATTCCGCGCTCCTGTTCGTCTTCTTTCGTGTCCATCGCGAGCTGCTCGCCCGCGGTGTCCTGAGAGATCATGCCGGCGCCGGCCAGCAGGTTGTCGGAGAGCGTCGTCTTTCCGTGGTCGACGTGGGCGGCGATGGCGATATTCCGGATGTTCTCCGGGTTGTCCATCAGCCGCTCGCACTCTTGAACGATCTTTTTGCGTCGGCCCATTATACCGTTTGTTACCGACAGCAGGGTCAAAAGGGTAGTGTTTCGCCGCGACCGTTTCGAGGAGAATACCCCCCGATCGCCGGCGATTTCGTGTTTCTCTCTCGCACGATCTGGGGTGTGTAGCGATACCAACCAACGTGACACTCTCCACGCGGATTTAAGTGAGCGCTCGGAAACGAGTGAATATGAACGAGACGCTCTCACGGCTCGCTGACACCGGTGTCGTTGCGGTGTTGCGCGGGGTCGAGGCCGACCAGCTCATCGGGATCACGGAGGCGCTCCGCGAGGGCGGCGTCACCGCCGTCGAGATCACCGCGGACACGCCGGACGTCGAGGAGAAGCTCGGGCAGGTCACCGGCTCCTTCGGCGACGAAGTCGTCGTCGGCACCGGAACCGTCCTCGACAGCGAGACCGCCAGAGCGACGCTGATGGCCGGCGCCGAGTTCGTCGTCTCGCCGAGCCTCCACGAGGACGTCATCGAGACGTGTAACCGGTACGGCGCCGTCACCGCCCCCGGCGTGATGACGCCGACCGAGGCGATCCGCGGCTACGAGGCCGGTGCGGACTTCGTGAAGGTGTTCCCCGCGAAGACGGTTGGCCCGGACCACCTCGCCGCGATGAAGGGGCCGCTCGGCCAGATTCCGATGATGCCGACCGGCGGCGTCGGCCC
>LKMY01000158.1 GCA_001564205.1 Nanohaloarchaea archaeon PL-Br10_U2g5 | reverse complement strand
TCGCAGAACAACCGATTCGCACAACAACTTATCACTACGCGGCCGTACCTCCCGACATGGATGTGCTCCTGCAGTCCGGCCTGTTGGCTCCGGACACTCTTCCCCTTCTGTTGTTGACGGCGGGATTGCTCCTCTCGATGGCAGAGGCGATCGCTCCGGGTGCCAACTTCATCGTCGTCGGGATCGCGCTGATCGGAGCGGGACTTGGCGGTCTCCTGCTGGCGTCGCTCGGGATCGCGGGCGCAGGCCTCACGTTGATCATGGCGATGCTCACGCTCGTCTTCGGTGCGGCCGCCTTCTACGGGTACAACGAGTTCGACCTCTACGGCGGGAAGGGTCAACAACAGACGAGCGACAGCGACTCGCTGAAAGGGAAGACCGGCACCGTCATCGAGACGGTGACGACGTCCGGCGGTGAGGTGAAGCTCTCCGGCGGCGGCTTCAACCCGTACTACTCTGCGCGCTCGATCGAGGGAACGATCGAAGAGGGCGAGGAAGTGATGGTCGTCGATCCGGGCGGCGGAAACGTCGTCACGGTGGAGTCGATGGGCTACGTCGAAGACGATATCGACAAAGAGCTTGCGGCGGACCGAGCTCGGAAGGCGGCGGAAGTGAATAAAACGGGGTCAGACGAGACTGATGACGCACAAGAGACCGGTGGTTCGCGAGAGACTGATGACGCACAAGAGACCGGTGATGCGGACGACGCTGATTTCGAGACCGAAACCGAACGGGAGTGAATCGAGATCTGGGTCGGACACCCGTACCGCTCTCCGGAACCGCTCTGACGGGTTAACGGACCGAGTCGAGGAGGAGCCGCTGTTCGGTCCGTTTCACCTCGTGTTGCACGTCTCGGACGGCGTCGATGTTCGCGGAGATCGATGAGACGCCCTCTTCGACGAGGAAATCGACCATCTCCGGCTTCGAGCCGGCCTGTCCGCAGATGCTGGTGTCGACGCCGAGCTCGCGGCACGTCTCGATCGTGTCGCCGATGAGTTTCAACACCGCGGGGTGTAGCTCGTCGAACCGGTCGGCGACGTGCTCGTTGTTGCGGTCGACCGCGAGCGTGTACTGCGTGAGGTCGTTCGTCCCGAAGGAGGCGAAGTCGATCCCGGCCGCAGCCAACTCCGCTATCTGGAGCGCGCTCGCCGGCGTCTCAATCATGACGCCCCATCGGTGCGTCTCGGGATCGATCCCGGCATCGCGCATGTGCCTTTTGATCCCCTCGATCTCGACCGCGTCGTTGACAAGCGGGAACATCACTTCGAGGTTGTTGTATCCCATCTCATAGAGCCGCGCGAACGCGGCGAGCTCTTGGCGGAACGGATCCGGCTTATCGAGGCTGCGTCGGATCCCCCGCCAACCGAGCATCGGATTGTGCTCGTTCGGCTCTCCCTCGCCGCCTTCGAGCTCTCGGAACTCGTCGGTCGGGGCGTCGATGGTCCGAACCCGAACCGGACGCGGGTAGAACTCGTCCGCGACCCGGCGAACCCCTTCGATGAGCTCGTCCTGATACGCGCGAACCCCGTGATCAGTGATGTACCGTTCCGGCGTCTTTCCGAGCGTGAGCACCATATGCTCGATCCGGAGCAGCCCGACGCCGTCGGCGCCGGTCGCCGCGGCGCGTTCGGCCGCCTCCGGAATCGAGACGTTCACTTTCACCTCCGTTGCCGTCATCGGCTTGACGGGCGTCTCCGGACGCGCGGCCTCGACCGGCTCGAACTCCTCTCCCGGCTCGGCATCCTCGTCGACGCCGGCCTGGATGGTTCCCTTGTTGCCGTCGATCGTTACGCCCTGCCCGTCGTCGAGAACTCGCGTCCCGTTTCCGGTGCCGACGACGGCCGGAACACCGAGTTCGCGAGAGATGATCGCCGCGTGGCTCGTCATCCCCCCCTCGTCAGTGACGATTCCCGCGGCGCGTTTCATCGCGGGGACCATGTCCGGCATCGTCATCTCGGTCACGATGATGTCGCCCTCCTGTACCTGATCGAGGTGGTCGAGCTTGTGGATAATCCGCACGGTGCCGGAGACGACGCCCGGACTCGCGCCGAGGCCGTCGACGAGCACGTCCTCGTCGTCCGCACCGCCACGTGTTCCGCCGCCGTTAGCCGCTCCCGTCGGATCCGCGGTGTTTGTACTGCTCTCGCCGCCCTCAGCGTCCCCGTCCGCGCTCTCCTGAATCGTCGTGATCGGGCGGGACTGGAGCATGTATATCTCTCCGTCGTAGATCGCCCACTCGACGTCTTGTGGCGTCCCGTAGTGGTCCTCGACGCGCTCGCCGAGTACGACCAACGCTCCTATCTCTTCGTCCGAGAGGACTCGCGCCTTCCGCCGCTCGTCGTCGACGTCGAGCTGGACGGTTTCGCCCGTCTCGTCGTCTTTCACCATCTCGACTTTCTTGTCGGCGACGGTGACTTTGTCGACCGTTTCGCGCTCGCGGTCGTAGACGTAGTTGTCGGGTGAGACCGTTCCCGAAACGACGGCTTCACCGAGCCCCCACGCGGCTTCGATGGTAATCTGCGGATCGCCGGTCGAGGGATGGCTGGTGAACATCACGCCGGACTTCTCGGCGTCGACCATCCGCTGAACGACCACCGCGATGTCCACGTCGGCGTGTGGGAAGCCACGCTGTTGACGGTAGTAGATCGCCCGCTGGGTGAAAAGCGACGCCCAACACTCTTTCACCCGGCGGAGGAGGTCGGCTTCGCGGACGTTGAGGAACGTCTCCTGTTGGCCCGCAAACGAGGAGTCGGGAAGGTCCTCGGCGGTCGCAGACGAGCGCACGGCGACGAACGCCTCCTCGTTGTCGGTTCCCATCGATCGATATCGGTCGAGGATCTCCTCACGGACCTCGTCGGGGAACGGAGTCCCGAGGATCAACTCCGAAGCGGTCTCTTCGGCCTCGCGGAGCGCGGCGGAATCCTCGGGATCGACGTCGACGGCGGCGAACAGCTCCTCGTCGATTGCTGCCTCCTCGATGAACGCTCGATACGTGCCAGCGGTGACAGTGAAACCCGGCGGTACCGGGAGCCCCGCACCGATGAGTTCACCGAGCGACGCTGCCTTTCCGCCGACGGTCCCGACGTCGTCGGCGTCAACGTCCTCCAGCCAGAGTACTGCCATTCTGTGTCCGGAGGTTCCGCGAGCCAGCGTATGAAGCTTCCGGACGATGAAACGCTGAATAAAAGATTACTCGGGTACGAGTTATCACACCGATCGTTTCCATTCAGTGTTGCCACAGCACTGTCGTTCTCCAGAAAGCAAACGAGGGCCGAAACGCGAGGGGAGGGACGAACCGCTACACGGTCCGTACGTGACCATGTAACCACATTTATCTATACTTAGCTGCTTCGCGATCTACAACCTCTGACACACGTTACGGCTTCTGTAACACTACCGTGATTCCGCCTTGAGACGCTGTCGCTCCGCCGACAAGAGCCGCTCCCAGAGATCGAACAGCGCGCTGTCGAGCCCGTACCGATCGTTGACGCGGTGGACCCACTCGTCGTCGGCGAATAAGAGCCGCTGAAACCGACGCACTTCCGGCGAGAGATGGGCGCGGTCACCGGCGTAGTACGAGAGCGACTCCTCGCGGGTCCGCTCGACAAGGTTGGCTGGCACGTCGATACCGTCTGCGGTCGCGACGTGGACGAACCACTCCAGGTGTAAGAGCGCGTCCGCGAGCACGAACCGGTCGCGGAATCCGGAGACTCCTGCAAGCGCCGGTCGGCCGTCGACGAGTACGTCCTGCGGACGGGAGAATCTCGGTGCCGTCACCGTCACGGCGGCACGCTTCGCAATTTCGGTCGCGACTCGTCGAAGCCGCCACTCTCCGTATCGTACCGGCGCGATCAACCCGAGCTCGTACCACGTCGGGAGCCACTCGCAGTACGGCTCCGAGAACGCGCCATCCGCCAACAGCGTCGTCGCGACCGACCGTGCGGCGGCGGACGACAGCTCGGTCGGAGCGCTCCGAAGCGTCTCGGTCACCCGCTCGCCGTCCAGCGTCGATGCCCCGTCGAAAGCCATCCCTTCGGCGACGTGGCGCGTGTACGCGCGGCTCGCCGCATACCAGTCGGCGAACTCTGTCGGCGCCGTCAGTGTGAGGAGCCTGAGTACAGTGATACGAACGATACGGGCGTGTGGACCAAAACCGCTCGGTTCAGGCTCCGTCATCCCCCGGCATCTCCGGCGCTTCGCTCTCGACATCGTCATCGAGCGCACCGTCGTCACGTGCGTTGTCGTCGACAGCAGTATCCTCAAGCGCCTCATCGAGTCCCCACTCTTCCGCCCGATTTCGGGCCTCGACCTGCGCCTGCTCACGAATTGCTTCGATGCGGTCATCGTTGCCGAGAAACGCCGCGACCGCGTCGGTCTCTTCGCCTTCGTCGTCCAGTCGGTGGTCCGGTGCAGCCTCGCGGACCCGGTCGGCGAGCGCTTGATCGTCGGCGAGCTCGGTCGCCGGCGCGCCCGGCGCGACACGGAGCGTCTCCGCACCATGGGCCGCCTCGAGTGATTCGGCGCCGACCGCGTACAGTTCCACCCGATACGGTCCGGGAACCGCAAGCTCCGCGAGCGCGTCCGGCCCACCGCTGTCGGTCACCGTGTTGTACGCAAGGACGGGAATCCCGTCTGTGAACGTTACAACGCCTTTTGCATCACCGGACAACAACAGGGTCTCTTGCGGAACCAGCGTCGCGTATCCGGTCAGGTTCCGGCTGAGCACCCGTGATAGCGTCGTGCCGATATCAGAGACGACTCGCGAGCGGAGCAGGTTTCCACGCGGTATTCGGAGCTCTGGTGGGTCGCTGGCACCGGTCATGGCGTGTCGGGGACGACCGCGCTCCGAAACCGTTCGGCGACCGCGTCGTTGTCGCCGTCACGCACGTCGAGTCGAGCCGCAGCACGCCGGTAGCAAGCGGCTGGCTCGCTCTCGGGAGCGTGCGCCAGGAGGGGCTCACCGGCGCGTCGTGCCGCCCGAACGACGTCACTGTCGGGGACGTTCGCGAGCACGGGGCCACCGAAGTGGCGGTCGGCCTGTTCGGCCACGTTCGACGCCTCGTCGCGAACTTTGTTGAACAGTACCCCGGCGGTCTCCGTCCCGTACGAACGGGCGTACTCCTGCACTTTGAGCCCGTC
>LKMY01000014.1 GCA_001564205.1 Nanohaloarchaea archaeon PL-Br10_U2g5 | reverse complement strand
TAAAAAGAGCGTGGGAGGGCGACGGTCGTTCGGCCGCGATCCGACTCGTCGTCGACGCGCTCGGGCGTTCCCGGGTCAGCGTTTGTAGTCGTGTCCGAGCGCGAGGGCGATCAGGTTGGCGAACAGCAGGGCGACGAACAGCAGACCGGTCCCGCCGTTGAGCCCCATGTACAGCAACACGGGGTACGTCGCCGGGATGGCGATGGCCGCCCAGAAGGCCGCGGCTTTCATCGTGCCGGTCATCAGTCCGGCGACTTGCTGGCCGGACGCGATCTGCGTGGGAGCGGGGATTGACATGGACGATTCTCTCTACGATTAGACACCACATATAGCCCGCAGAGGGTTCGGGGGATTTCACCACGTTTCTCGGGGTGGTAGCCACATTTTAAAACCCACTCAGAAACGTTTTAACTCTTTATTAAGTCCGTAGATTCTTTTTTTCACAAATATTTGCCGTTCACCGGAGAAGCGGAGTGTCGCCCGCTCACAGCTCGGATCGCCGCGAAACTGCCGCGGGACCAACGGTTTTACTCGTCGGACGAAACGACCGCGTATGGAAACGAGCGAATCGGAAGCGGCCGAATCAGCATCGAAACCGACCGACAGCGGGTCGCGGTCCAGCGTCGCGGTCGTCGCCTGCGGCGGCACTATCGCCTCGGAACCCGGCGAAGGCGGGGCGGCACCGGCGAAGACGGGTGACGATCTCGTCGCAGCGGTCCCCGGGGTCGAGGAGTACGCCGCGGTGACCGCCCGAGAGGTCTGTTCGCAGCCGGGGTTCGACGTGCGATGGCACGACGTCCTCGCGACCGCGGCCGCGGCCCGTGAGGCGGTCGCCGAGGGCGCCGACGGCGTCGTGGTCACCCACGGCACCGACACCCTGACCGACACCGCGTTCGCGCTCGAGCTGTTAACGGACGTCGACGCGCCGATCATCGTCACGGGCGCACAGCGCCGGTTAGACGAGCCGTCCAGCGACGCACCGGCAAACCTCACGCTCGGGGTTCGAGCCGCCGCGGACCGACGGTTCACACCGGGCGTCCACGTCGCCTTCGACGACGAGCTCCACGCCGCGCGCGACGTTATAAAGGGCCACAGTAACGCGCTTTCGACGATGACCTCTCCGGGGACAGGCCCGGTAGCGACGTTCACGCGTGCCGGCTCGCGGCTCGTTCGCGAACCCGAACGGGGCGTCGCTGTCGAACCCCTCATAGACGCGATCGGTCGGGTCGAAGACGCCGCCGAGGGTGCCGGACAGATCCCGGAGGTCCCCGTGATCCACTCCGGAACCGGTGTCGGGGCGGCCGGCGTCGAGCGCGCGGTCGACGCGGGTGTGGGCGGACTCGTAATCGAGGGCACCGGGCTCGGGAACGCCACGGCCGCGATCGGTGACGCGGTGGCTGACGCCGTTGAACACGTCCCGGTCGTCGTCGCCGGACGCCCGCCGGCTGGGCCGACCGAACCCGTCTACGGAACTCCCGGAGGGGCGGTCACCCTGAAGGAACACGGCGTCGCCTCCGCCGGAACGTTGCCCGCGTCGAAGGCGCGGATCGCGCTCGCGCTCGGGATCGCGGCCGGTGTCGACCGGAAGGGTCTCGACGCGCTGTTTCGTACACCTGCGTAGCCGCTTCGCGCGACAAGGTAACACACAATTTAACACACAATTATCTTTGACCTTACACGAAGTCCTTATGTACGGCGCCCGTAGCAAGCGCCATGACTGAACGCGGACGCACGCGCCGACGGTTCTTGTGTGGCATCGGCGCGGGAGCCACCGTCGCCCTCTCCGGCTGTACGGAGGGCGAAGATCCGGACAACGGAAGCGCCGAGAACGGCGAAAACGGCTCTGAGGACGACTCGAGGAACGACGGCGTCGACGGCGATATCTCAACAGCGATCCATCAGATCGGTGGATCGCTCACCGGTCCGGCGTGGGACACCGAGAGGCGTCGCGGATTCTGTCTGCTGATCACGGGTGAGAGCGACGCCGGGTGGCTGCTCCGCGACGCCGACACGGAGACCCGGACGTTCGTCGAGGAGACCGACTTCCAGGAGTCGGTCATCGCGTTCGTGGAATCGATCGGTCCGACGACCTGCGACGACGAGATATCGTTCGCGGCGATCGGCGTCGAGGGCGGGACGCTCGTCGCGAGCGCGACCGTCGAGAACACCGCAGCATCCGACGAGGCCTGCGGCGAGGCGATAACCTACCCCAGCGTGTTGTTGCGAGTCACGACGAATCCGCTTCCGGATGAGATCCGTCTCTCGATAACGGACGGGTGGGGAGAGACGGCCGAAATAACGGGCGCCGACGGCGTCCGCGATCCAGACCGCCTCGACGGCTTTGTGCGGCCCGACGGCGACCCCCTGAACGTGCCCGCCTCGCTCGACTGCGAAGACGACGCGTTCGAGCGCCTCCCCTCGGACCACGCCGAAGATGTCACATGGGGATCCGGAAGTGGGGTGGGTGGCGCCGACGGGAGTGAACTCGAGCTTCGCGTGACCAACCCCACGTACGACGGCGACGACCCTGCGGAGGGGCTCCGATTCGAGCGCGGTGACGACCTCCGAATCGAGATGACGAACGTCTCGAACAGAGAGGTCGGCGTCGGCAACCACGGGAAGTACAGTATCGAACTCCTCACCGAGGAGGGTTGGATGGAGATTCGCGGCGGTGACGACTTATCTCGATTCGCGTACACCGACGAGCTGATCGGGCATCCACCGGGCGACACATTCGAGTGGGAGTTCACGATGACCGAGGAGGGGCTCGTTGCGGGCGGCCCGCACGCTGACGCGTTGCGAGTGTGTCCAGACATACAGCCGGGTCGCTACCGGTTCGTCTTCTGGGGTGCCGACAACCTCGCGGTCGCGTTCGATCTGGTCGAGTGATTCAGTCGTGTCCGGTGTCGACACCGATTCCGCTCCCAGGGCGTCGCCGGTCAGGTTCGGATCTCGATCAGCAGGTCCGACTCCGGCGAGTCGCCCATCACCGACCGAATTCGGTCCCACGAGAGGTCGGCACGTGCAGTCACGGTTTCGGCCGCAATCGCACCGCAGGCGTTGCCAACGAGCAGCGGAACCTGGTAGTCACGCGGATCGTGTGAGAACCCGTCTCCAGTGATATCCGGCTCGCGGAGGGCCGCACCGAGGAATCCGGCCGCGAAGGCGTCGCCCGCGCCGGTCGTGTCGAGCGGCTCGATACCGAATCCCGGATGCGAGACATCGCCGTGAGGAGTCCGAATCGTCGCACCCTCGCCGCCGAGTTTGATCGCGACCACGCGGTCGTCCGGCTCCCACGGGTCGATGTCGGTCGCATCGGCGAGCGCGTTCGCCTCCCGGTCGTTGAGAAACAGCACGTCGGTGGCGTGAAGCGCGGCGTCGAACTCCCGATCCCCGACCCGGCGCCCGGGATCGAAGCTCCTGGTCGCACTCGCCTCGCCCGCGGCGGTCGCCAGCGCGGCCGCGGTCTCCGGCTGCTGCCCAGTGAGGTGGAGGTGATCCGCCGCAGAAAGGATGTCTCGGTCGAGTTCGGCCGCCGTGAACGACTCGTTGGCGCCGTCGTTCGCGAGCATCAGGAGTTCGCCGCCGCCGTCGACGATCACGTACTTCACCGAGGTGGGCTCGGCGGCGTCGACAAGCACCTGTCCTGGGTCAACGCCGGCGCTCGCGAGTTCTCGGAGCGCTAACGCGCCGGATTCGTCACCGCCGACGCTCCCGTAGACGACCGACTGACCGCCCAGGTCGACGAGTCCGACCGCGACGTTCGCGGCGCTGCCGCCACCGGACTGTTCGAGCCGCTCGATTCGCGTCTCGCCGTCCGGCTCAGGGAGTTGGTCGACGTGGATCGTTACGTCCCAGTTGATGTGGCCCGCGGAGACCACTTTCGGAACGCGTCCGGACGACTCCGGCTCCAAGTTCGACTCATCGGCACCCTCGTTGCCCCGTCTCACGTCTGGAGTGTCACCGTCTCTGCGTCCCGCATCGCCGGTGCCGCTGTTCTCCCACTCCGATATCTCCTCATCCCAGTCGGCCAACGCTTCGTCCCAGTTTTCGCCGATCCGTTCCGTCCCGTCGCCGTTCCCGCTCATGGTTCCGCCCACGGCTCCGCGGCGCCCTCGCCGAACAGCTCCCGCATCAGCGTCACGATGCTTTCGGGCGGGAACTGCCCCTGCTCGGTGACGATCGCGTCCATGTACCGCGGCGGGGTCACGTCGAACGCCGGATTTTCGACGGCGATATCGCCGATGTCGTCGCGGGCCGCCGGCTCGATCAGTTCGTCCTCCGAGCGCATCTCGATCTCGACGGTGTGTCCCGTCAGCGTCTCCGGATGCAGTTTGATCGTCTGGGCCGCAGTCATGATCGGGACGCCACGCTCGCGGGCGTTGACGGCGAGCCCCGAGGTGCCGATCTTATTGATCACGCCACCGTCGGCGGCGATCGAGTCGGCGCCGACGACGACGTGGTCGACTTCATCGAGATAGCGCCGAGCCGCTGAGTCGACGATGAGCGTGACGGGAACGCCGGCGTCACGGAGCTGTTCGGCGGTGATGTGTCCCTGCTGGCGCGGGCGCGTCTCCTTGACGACCGCCGAGATCGACTTCCCTTGCTCGACGGCCGCCTCAATACACGCGAGCGCGTCGGTCGAGTGACAGTGCGTCATCACCGTGTCTCCGTCGGCGAGTCGATTCGCCCCGATCCGTCCAAGGTCTCCTTGTGCACGGTCGAGTTGGCGGACGAACGACTCGCTCGCGTCGACGACGCTCTGCCGTAGCGCCTCGACATCAGCACCCTCCATCCGCTGGAGAACGTAGCGGAGGGCGTTCGGGAGGGAGACAGCGGTCGGGCGCGTTTCGCGGAGATCCCTCGCGGCCGCGCGGATGGACGCACGAAACGCCTCGGGGTCGTTCGCAGTGGGTCCATCCTCCGCGGCCGTCCGGGCCTGCGACGCGAGCGCCGCTGCCGACGCCGACGCGATACTCGCTGCGCCACGGATCTCCATGGTCGCGATCTTCTCGGCGGTCTCCGCCACCGCTGCCGCCGGTTCGTGCTCGGTCATACCGATCCCGTAGCCGGCGCGGTATTTATAAAACCGGGCAACAGAGTTGTGTTCCGTCTGCTACTCGGCGTCCGAACGGCTATTGGCCGTCCGGCTGCTGCCCGTAGCTCTCGAATCGCTCCTCGACGGTCGCGAGCTGGTCGTCGGTAAGCACGTGCGGTTCGCCGACCGCCGAAGAGCGGAGGTAGAGACGGCAGAGGTCTTCGACGTGACGGGTGTTCTCGACTGCAGTCTCCAGGTCCGGACCGGTGACGACGAGTCCGTGATTCGCGAGGATCGCGGCGTCGGAAGCCGCCTCGGCCATCGCGGCGACGACGTTCGCCGCCAGCTCCTCGGTACCGTACGGCGCGTAGTCGGCGAGCGGGACCTCTCGCCCGACAGAGACGATCATGTAGTGGACCGGCGGCAGCTTCCGGTGAAGCGTTGCCATCGTCGTCGCCCACGGTGAGTGCGTGTGGACGATCGCACCGGGCCGGTCGTGTTGATAAATTCCCGTGTGCATCGGCACTTCACTGGAGGGGGCCATCCGTCCGGCCAGTTGGTCCCCGTCGAGGTCCACGACTGGGACGTCCGCGGCGTCGAAGGAGTCGTACGGAACACCGGTCGGCGTCACCGCGACCGCGTCGCCGTCGCGGACGCTGAGATTCCCCGTTCGTCCGGGCGTCAGGTCGGCGAGCGCGGGTGCGTACTCGACGACCGCCTGGCGCGCTTCGGGCAGCAGGTCGCGATCAGTGCCGTCGTCGATCATTCTGCCACCGCCGTCACGTCACCGAACGCACCCAGTCGATAGTCCGGCCGCTGTTGGCTCCGAATATTGGCGCTCCCGGCTTCCGCTCCGTCACCGTCCGCGACGAACAGCGCCGTCTCCATCCCGACCGCATTTGCGCCAGCGATGTCAGTCTCGACGTTGTCACCCACCATGAGCGCCTCGCTCGGACGGAGATCGAACGCCGAGAGCGCAGTGGTGAAGGGGATCGCACTCGGCTTTTCGCGGCCGACCTCCTCGGAGGTGACCAGCCGGTCGACGTGCTCGTCGATGCCGAGCCGGACAAGCTTCTCCAGTTGGACGTGCGTGGTGAGGTTGGTGACGACGGCGACGGCGATTCCACGCCCCCGGAGTGTCCCCAGAGTCGCCCCAACCTCTTCACAGAGTTCCATCTCCGCCATGTATCCGTCCCAGTACGCCTCGCCGATCGCGAGCGCGGTCGCGGCGTCGTGGACGTCAGCATGGATTCGAAGGGCGCGCTTGAAGTAGAGGAACCGCTCGTGGGACGCCGCAGTGCCGCGAGTCTCGCGTTTCGCCTCCCGACGCGCGGTCGCGTATAGCTCGTCGAACGTCGAGCGGTCCAGCTCGTACCCGTGCTCCCGAAACGCCGCGAGCGCGGCCCGCTTGCCCGCTTCGTTGCACGGCGAGTACGGGTACAGGGTGTTGTCGAGGTCGAAGAACACCGCCTCGTAGCTCATGTCTTCCAACTGGACGGGGCGGTGACTTAAGCGTGGTTCGACGGGACGTGTGCGTCGACTCCTGAGTGTTATATACGGAGCCGCGGCCACCCCCGCTGTGACCTAACGATCGACCCGGATCGGGCGAGGCGGGTGTCCGGCAACCCGACCGGGAGCGACGCGGCCGGCTGTTCGCCATCTCCCCCGTCGATCGGCAGCGACGCGTCGACGCCAGCGCTCACTGCTCGTTCATCGCCTCGCTGGCGATGTTGCGACCACGTGAGTTTAGCGCCACCTCACGACGCACACGCACCTTCTCGACGACCTCGAGATCGACGAGTCGCTCGAATGTCTCTTCGACGTCGTCGACATCCATTCCGAGGAACGCCGGAATCTCGAACGGTGAGACGCCCGAGTACAGCGCCATCAACACCTCTCGGTCGCGACTCGACAGATCGACGTTGGTCGAGCTGCGCTGTTCGCCTTTCCGGAGCCAGGCTTCGACGAACCGCATTCGGTTGGGGTCGCCCGCAACGTGAGTCTCGATACTCGTCCCCTCGTCGTCCGTGTGAGACACCTCGATCACCGGCTTCTTTTCGCCGCTGACGGTTCGTTTTGCGGCGTCGAGTCCGCTGATATCGTCGAGATCGAACTCCACGAACGCGCCGCCTTTCAGCGCCGCGTTGAGACCGTTCTCATCTATCTTCACGCGAGCCTGCTGCCAGTCGGTGTTTTTGACAACACCGCCTTCGACGGCGGGATGTTTCGCCATCACGGTCCGCTGGTCAAGCAACGCCCGGTAGACGTCAAGCTCGAACTCCTCGTGTTCCGACGCCGCAACGAGCAACACCTGATCGCCGAGGTCGAAGCTCACGTAGTTCGAGACCTGGGCGATCGATTGGTTCGCGTCGTGGCGGCCGCCCAACGCCTGAAGCTTCGAGAGCGGAACCGTGCGCTTCCCGTCGTTACCGGCCAAGATCAGCCGACGGTTCGAGAGCAGCACCCGCCCGGGCGTCCAGGAAACGTCGCTCATTTTTCGCCCCTCTCGGACGGCAACCGCGAACCGCGCTTGCGTGTCGGTGATCTTGTACTCGTCCTGCTCGCTAGACATCTATGGTCCCCCTGCTCGAAGCTTAGACACCGCCGAGAACACCCGCTTCCGGACCGCCGAGCTCTCGTCGTCGGTGAATCCTTCGAGCCTGTTTAACGTTTCTTGTCCGCCGATCTGCCCGAGTACGAACACCGCCTTCGCCCGGGCTTCCTCGGGGTGTTCCGTCCCGATCCGATCGAGAAGCCGATCTTCCACGACAGGGCCGCCGAGACTCTTGAGGCTCGTCGCTGCGAACTGGGCGGTTTGCGGATCCTCGTCGGCGAGCGCGGCCGCGAGCGCCTCGACCGCGAGACTCGACTCCGGCTCCGCGACGCGGCCAAGGATCCACGCCGCGTTCCGCCGCTGCCGATTCTGTTGACCCTCGGAGAGGATCTCGGCGAGCGGCTCGACGACGGTCTCGTCGTCGGCCGCCTTCAGCTCCGAGACGACCTGGTCGCGAACCGCGTGGCTCTGTTGTGTCGGGACGTTCGAAAGCAGCTCGATAATCGAGTACACCGCCGCGTTGCGAACGGCGGCGCTTTCATCGCCGAGCGCGCGCGCCAGCGGCTCGACCGGCTCTGGATTGTTCGCCTTGCCGAGCGCCCCGGCGGCGATTCGTCGGAGCGGCTCGTCACCGTCGTCGAGGAGGTCGAGCAGCGGTGCGAGCGCCTGATCAGTGCCGACATTCCCGAGCGCGTTCGCCGCCGCGCGCTTGACTCTGGGCTCGTCGTCGAGCCGCTCAGTGAGACCCGGTATCGCTCGCGGGTCTGCGAACGTCCCGCAGGCCTCACAGGCGCGGAGTCTGACGCGAGGGTCTTCATCGGAGAGCGCCTCGACGAGGGGTTGGAGGCCGCTCCCGTCTTCGAGACGACCGAGCGCGCGGGCGGCGGCCATCCGCAGCTCCGGGCGGTCGGCCTGTAGCGCGCGAGCAAACTTGCGGGCGGTGACCCACTCGGCTTCAGAGCCGCCGCCACCACCCGTGAGCTCTTTCAGGAGGTGTTCGAGTGCCCCCTCGCCGATCTCGTCCAGCGCGTCGACCGCAGCCCCTCGAACCTCCGGGTCGTCGTCGGTCGTCGCCGCCCGCAAGAGTCCTTCGATGGTCGGCTGATCGTCGATGTCGCCGAGCTCACCGAGAAACTCGACGGCCCGTTTTCGGACGGCGGCGCTGTCGCTTCCCAGCCCGTCTCTGAGCCGTTCGACGTTTCCGTCACGCGCGTGCTGATACAGCGACATCAGACCCTCCGGTACACGCGCCTGCGTTTGTTGATCGCCTCGTACCGGTCCGTTCGATCCGGCGGGATGCTTTCGGTCATGCCGAGTACCAGCACGCCGCCTTCGGCGATCGACGCCTCCAGGGTATCGAACATCGCCCCTTTGTGATCGGCGTCGATATAGATCAGGAGATTGCGACACAACACCACGTCGAAGGGGTCGCGCGCGCCGTCGCTGATCAGGTCGTGCGTCTCGAAGTTGACGAGCCGCTGGACAGCTGGTCGAACCTGAAACGCGTCATCGGTGCGCTCAACGTAGCGATCGGGGTCCGAGAGCGGGCTGAGCTCGTCTGCGATATCTGTCGTCCGAGTAGTATGGTACTCGCCAGCACGGGCGTTTTCGAGCGCCTCCTCGCTAATATCCGAGCCGAGCACGTCGATCCGCGACTCGTCGATTTCGGGGTCGTCACACGCGAGCATCGCGACTGAGTACGGCTCTCGCCCGTCCGCGGAGGGGGCCGACCAGACGCGAACTCGACGCTGCTCGGCGGTCCGCTCACGGAGGACCTCGCGGAGAACGTCCCACATCTCAGGGTTGCGGAAGAACTCGGTCACGTTGATGGTGAGCGCGTCCATCAGCGCCTGCCGCTCCTCGTCGTCCTCGCGAAGCAGCCGCTCGTACTCCGTATGCGAATCGGTGTCGCGCCGCCGCATCCGAGCGGTGATCCGGCGATCGAGGTACGACTCGTTGTAGTATCCCGGCTCGAACGATACGGAGTCGTCGATCTGCCGGAGCACACCTTCGAAACCGGTCTCGTCGTTCATAGGCTCACCACGTCGAGGACGGCTACGACATCGCCATCGCCGAGGACCGCCGTGCCGCTCAGACCCGGCGTCCCAGACAGTGGTCCGTCGAGCGGTTTCACGACTACTTCCTCCTGATCGAGCACGGCGTCACAGTGGAGTGCGACCTGTCGCGTCTCCTCACGGATGCGGACGAGCATTCCCTCGTCGGTCACGCCGCCGTCCGTCGTCGCGGTCTCAACGTTGACCCCGGTCGTCACGGGCTCGATCTGAGTGTCGCCTGTGCCGGCGTTGGCCGGCGCCGAGGCGCCGCTGTCCGCGAGCCGCTCGTCGAGCCGGATCACCGGATACAGGTCGTCCTCGTGGCGGACGATTTCGTCGCCGTGGACCTCCTCGACGTCGTTCGCGCGGGCGACCTCCGCGATCGATTTGATCGGGATGCCGTACTCCGTGCCGCCGACGTCGACGAACATCACCGTCACGATGGCGACGGTAACCGGAAGCCGGAACCGGACAGTCGTACCCTCGCCGGGGTCGCTTTCGACCGTAACGGAGCCGTCGAGGTCGCGCGCGGTCGTTCGGACGACGTCCATGCCGACGCCGCGCCCGGAAACGTCAGTGACTTCCTCGGCAGTGGAGAACCCGGGATGAAAGACCAGGTCGTACACCTCGTCGTCCGCCATCGTCTCGACCGCTTCGCGGCTCTTGACGCCCTCGTCGACCGCCTTCTCACGGAGTTTGTCGGGATCGAGCCCATCGCCGTCGTCGGCGACTTCGATAATGACGTGATCGCGCTCGCGCTCCGCCGTGAGCCGGACGCGACCGGTCGGGTCCTTCCCGGCGGCCTCGCGCTCCTCGGGCGACTCGATTCCGTGATCGACCGCGTTTCGCAGGACGTGGACGAGCGGGTCACGCATTTCGGTCAGGATCGTCCGGTCGAGCTCGACGTCGTCGCCTTCGATGTCGAAGGCGATCCGCTTGTCGAGGTCCCGCGAGATGTCGCGGACGAGACGCGGGAACGAGTCAGACACCTGTGAGAACGGGATCAGTCGCATATCCATCGCCGTGTCTTGCAAGCTAGATGCGAGCTTATCGAGTTCGTCAAGCGCGTCAGACTTGGCGTCGGCCGCCTCCAGCTCACGTCGGAGCTTGATCCGGCTCGTCACCAGCTGCTCGACGAGCCCGTACAGCTCGTCGACCTGATCGACATCGACGCGGATCGACTTGATCTCGTCGCGGTCGCCTGAGCTGCCGGAGCCGCTAGCGGGCGACTCGCCCCCTTCGCTGTCGGCGGGCCCTTCGGCGTCAGTCTCGAATACGTCCGAGTCGTCGACGACGGCTGTCGCCACCGCCTCGACCTGCGCGAGCGCACCGACCTCCTCGGCGACGGCGTCGGGGTCGGCGGCGCCGACGAAGGCGTCGAACCCCTCGTCGTACTCACCGCCCTCCAGCGCGTCGGGTTCGGGATCAGTGACATGCCCGTCGAACTGCCCGGCGAGCGCCTGTAACACGAGGGTGGCGTCGACCCCTGCCATCGCCGTGTCACCGATCGTCACGTCCGCGTACACGACGGGATTGTCGAGATCGGCCACCGCAGAGGGAGGATCGGGGGGTGAGAAGTCGCCGTCGTCTGACCCGCTCTCCTCGCCTGAAGCGGTGGTGTCGGGAGGAGTGGTATCGGTGCCCTCGGCAGCGGCGCTCGCGTTTCCGCCGTCTTGGTTGTCGACGAGACCGCCCTCTTTTTGTTTGTCGACGAGACCGCCCTCTTCCATCTCGCGCAGGCGGGATTCGAGGTCGGACGGGTCAGTCGACACCTCGCCGATGTCGGCGATCTCCGCGACCATCGCCTCGACGGTGTCGACGCCTTCAAAGAGGAGGTCCATCAGCTCCGGCGTCACCTCCAGATCGCCCCGGCGCACCGCGTCCAACAGGTCTTCTAACGCGTGGCCGAACGAAGAGACGTCCTCGTAGCCCATCGCCGCGGCGTTCCCTTTCAGGGTGTGGGCGACGCGGAAGACGTCGTCCATTGCTTCCGCGTCCTCGGGGTCGGCTTCGAGCGCGAGCAGGGCGTTGTTGAGGTCCGTGATCCCGTCTTCGGCCTCCGCGACGAACGCGGCGCGGTGTGAGTCCATCAGACTCTACCTCCCACAATCGCGCCGGCGACATCGTCGAGATCGTACACCTCGTCGACGCTTCCGGTCTCGACGGCTCGCTTCGGCATCCCGTAGATGACGCAGGTGCCCTCGCTTTGCGCCAGCGTTCGTGCGCCCGAGTCGGCCATCGCTTGGATACCTTCGGCCGCGTCGGAGCCCATGCCTGTCAACACGACGCCAACGAGCGGTCCGTCGACCACGTCCGCCGCCGATTGCATCGTGATATCCGCGGCGGGAGTGATCGATTGCGACTCGTCCTCGTCGAGCTTGACGCGGAGGCGACCCGCACGATAGCTGTCGACTCGCGTGTGGCTCCCGCCGCTCGCGACGAGCGCCTCACCCGAGCCGATTCGCGCGCCGTCAGTCGCCTCGCGCACGTCGTACGCCGAGGCGGCGTCGAGTCGCTCGGCGAACCGCGGGGTGAACGCCGCGGGCATGTGCTGGACGATGACGATCCGACAGTCTGCCATCGGCAGCGCGGACAGCACGCGCTCGACCGCGTTTGGGCCGCCGGTCGAGGCCGCGATCACCACGGTCAGTGGGCCGTCGACGTCCACAGTCGGGCTCGGTTCCGTCGTCGGTTCCGACGTCTGCGCTGCGGCCGGCTGGCTCGTCGACCGGGCCGATGGAGCCGACTCTGTCGCGATCGACGAATTCGAAGCCCCGTTCGAGTCGCGCTCGCGCCGGTCGCGAGTCGCCGCCTTGAGATCGGCTCCGGCGACCGATCGAACGGCTTCGACGAGTCGCTCCGACTCTCGAGAGACGCCGGTCGACACCTCGCCGCCTGGCTTCGAAAAGAAGTCAACCGCCCCGCGCTCGAGCGCCTCGAAGGTGACGTCAGCACCTTCGGCGGTGTGTGCCGACAGCATCAACACGGGCGTCGGTGTCTCGTCCATCAGCCGCTCAACCGCTTCGATCCCGTCCATACCCGGCATCTCGACGTCCATCGTTACCACGTCCGGGCGCGTCTCGGCGACGACCGATAATGCCTCCTCGCCGTCACCCGCCTCGCCGACTACTGTTACTCCGGCGTCCGCCAGGAGGTCGGCGATCAATCCCCGCATGAACGGCGAGTCGTCGACGACTACCACCCGGACGGCGTCGTCACGACCGCCCCGCCGATCCGTCGTCCTACTCATGTCAGTGAACAGCCCCAGAATTAGCATAAATCCACGGACCCAGTAATCAGCCCTGATAATTCAGGGGATACGATTATTGGAGCGTTCCCCGCACGTCATGCTATGGCAGCCATCGAGACGGACGGTGAACTCACGAAAGTCCTCGAGTTCGGCCTCGGAGACGGGACGTACTGTTTGGACATCGGCGTGATCGACGAGATCGTTGACGCCGGCGAACTCACGCGGATACCCAACTCCCCGGGCCACGTTGAGGGCGTGATGGACCTGCGTGGACGGACGACCACCATCGTCGATCCGAAGACGCTCTTCGGTATCGACAAGGACGGCTCTCGCGAACGGATCGTCGTGTTCGACGACGCCGAGATCGACGAGGGGGGAACCGTCGGTTGGATGGTCGACGAGGTGTTTCAGGTCCGCGACGTCGCTCTCGAGGACATCGATCGAGGGACCACGGCCGACGACGAGGGTGTCCGTGGCATCATCAAATCCGACGATCGCTTCGTCGTTTGGGTCTCACCAGACGTCGACGAGATAGAGACGAACGACATCACACCGAACGAAGCAGGAGCGTAGCGGTCGACCACTCCGCACATACTGACTGACCGTTTCACGCATCGATCGTCATTGTTCTCACCACTGAGAACCGGGGGCCAACCCTTATTTGGCCGCTGACGAGTGCTCTCGTATGCGCGCCTCAAGCGGCGTTCCCGGGTTCGATACTCTCGTCGATGGTGGACTCCCGGAGAACCGCCTGTACGTTGTCAGCGGCCCTCCGGGGAGCGGGAAAACGACGTTCTGCGCTCAGTTCGCCGCACAGGGTGCCCGAAACGGAGAAGACGTGCTGTACGTGAGCATGCATGAGACGAGAGACGGGATCCGACGCGATATGAGCGGATACGAGTTCGGATTCGACCGAGCGCTCGATACCGACCGGGTCACGTTCCTCGACTCCTTCTCTTCGGACGGGCGGCGGTTCTTCGGCCTCCCGGGCGAACGTCGGGACCACTCCGGGGTGACGAATCGCCTCACCGGTTTCATCAACTCCCGGGACATCGACCGGGTCGTCTTCGACTCCACAATGCTGCTGCGGTTCCTCCTCGACGACGACGAGGACACGATGATCCAGCTGCTCTCCTCACTGAAGCGGACCGACGCGACGACGCTGCTCATCTCGGAGATGACCGACCCGAACGCCTACTCTGAGGAGCACTACCTCGCGCACGGCGTCGTGTTCATGCACAACTATCTCGAGGACGATACGATGCAGCGCGGAGTCCAAGTGCTGAAGATGCGCGGGACCGACGTCGACACCGACATCCAAGACATCGAGTTCACCGACGGTGGGCTTCGCGTCGGATCTGCCGCGACGGTGACCCACTGATGTACGACCGACTGTTCGGCACCGAATGGGAAGACATCACCCGCGAAGAGGCGGTGAAACGGGCGTTCGCGCTCGGGGTCGCTGCCGGCCTCGGGAGCGGACGCCCCACAGAGCTCGAGCGGGTGATAGGGGCGTTTTCCGGCGCGTACGACCGGAGCCTCGTGGAGCTCGCGTACGACGAGGGACGGACGAAGGCGCTCGACGCCGCCGTCGAGACCGACGACGAGGAAGCGGTCTGGAACGAGCTCGTCGACGCGGCGGGCACGCCGCGGAGCGCACCAATTTCGGCCTCGCTCCCCGGTGCTATAACCGAGCTGACACTCACGAGGGGGCCCGAAGAGGGGCCGCCGTCCTCACTCGACTTCCCGTCGATGCTTCAGAAATGATCCCTCGGAAGGGTTTTATCCGATACTCACTCAATCCAGACATATGACGGTGCTTCCCGACGCGGTCCGCACCGCCGACAGCGTGCTCATCAGTGGCCCTCCGATGAGCGGGAAGTACGACTTTTTCAACCGGCTGCTCGCCGAGTGGTCGGCCGGTCCGGTCGTGATATCGACCGGGCGAACGGCGGAGAAAGTGCGCGGCGATTACGAGACGATCACCGGACGGGACGGCGACGACGTGGTCGTCATCGACTGCGTCACACACGAACAAGGTGACAAGCGTGACGACACGCCGACCACGAAGTACGTCGGCAGCGCCGGGAACCTCACCGACATCGGGATCAAATTCACCGATGTCGTCGAATCGTCGGTCGGGCGCGAGCGCGCCGTTGGCGTCTACTCGCTCTCCCAGCTGTTGATGTACTGGGACCCGGAGCGGATCTATCGGTTCACCCGCGTGATGACGTCTCAAACCTCCGGTGAAGGGTGGCCCTTCGTCGGCGTGGTCGGATCGACGGCTCACGACGAACAGGTCGTTCATACCCTTTATGAACCGTTCGAGGTCGTCGTCGAGACGCGGGTCGAAGGCGACAATCGGGAGTTCCGCGTCCGCGGGCGAGTTGGTCAGCCGTCAGCGTGGAGCAGTTTTTAACGGGGTTGAATCTCACCCAACCAGCTCGAACTCGACCCCGAGCGGCGATGCGTCGACGATTCCCCAGTAGACGAACCGATGTGTTCCGGGGCCCAGCGGCGGACAGACGTCGAGGTCGACATCCGGGACAGCAGCTTCGAGCGACTCCTCGTCGAGCCTGAGCGACCAGCTGTACGACGAGCCGGTGTCGAGGCGGGTCTCCGAACGCGGGAGGTCGACCGCCTCGCCGGTCGTCGAACCTCGGACGTCGATCCACTCGTCGCCGGTCTCCCGCTGGATCGAGTACGCGTGCTCTCCGAGGACGGTCGCCTGCTCGTCACCGGTGTTCCGGAGGACGAGCCGGAGCGACTGTCCGTACGTCTCGGAGGTCCCCTCCGCAGAGAGCTCGAGCCGCGTGTCGGGGGTGTTCACGGTCGTCCCCTCGACCGGCTCTTCGAACGGCTGCTCCAACCGAACGAATCCGTCCGTACCACACGAGAGCGTCGCTGGGGTCCCGTCGGGACCCTGTGGTCCATCGCCGGCCGAAAAGTCGAGACAGCCGGCGACCCCGACGGCCCCCACAGCGGTGACCGCACCGGCGGCTCTCGCCAACAAATCGCGTCGCGTTCGCTTCATATCGGTCATACGGACGGCACGGGTATCAACCGCACGCGTCAGGGTGCCGTGTCAACGGACGTACCCGGTTCCCGTCCCCGCCCCGCGTTCGGAACCGCTTTCCCGTCGGCCGGCGCATGGCCGTTCATGGAGCTGTTCGGATCCAGCGGCATTCGCGGGGTCGCGTTGCGGTATCTCACGCCGGAGCTCGTCCTCAACATCGCGAAGGCGGCCGGCTCGGTGTGGGACACCGACCGAGTCGCCGTCGCCCGCGACACCCGCACCACCGGCGAGCTGTTCGCCAACGCCGCCGCGAGCGGATTGGCCGCAGTCGGCTGCGATGTCGACCGGCTCGGCGTCGTACCGACGCCGACGGTCGGGAGCTACTGCGAGTCCGCGGGCGTCCCCTGCGTGCTCGTCACCGCCTCGCACAACCCGCCGGAGTTCAACGGGATCAAGCTCGTCGGCGACGACGGCGTCGAGCTCTCCGTCGACGTGCTCGAGCGCATCGAGCGCCGCGTGCTCGACGACGACTACGACCACGCGAACTGGAAGACTGCGGGGGCGACGACTCGTGTTGAGGGCGCGATCGACGACTACGTCGTCCAGCTGCTCGACGCGGTCGACGGCGAGGCTATCGCCGACGCAGACCTCACGGTCGCGGTCGATCCCGGCCACGGAGCCGCCTCGATCAGCTCGCCACGGATCTACCGCGAGCTGGGGTGTGACGTGATAACGGTGAACGCGACTCCCGACGGTCACTTCCCCGGGCGAGAGTCAGAGCCCGTCGCGGAGAACCTCGACGCGCTTTCTCGGCTCGTCGCAACCTCCGACGCCGACGTGGGGATCGCACACGACGGCGACGCCGACCGAGGGGTCTTCGTCGACGAGAACGGTGCATTCATCGACGGTGATACCTCGTTCGCGGCGATGGCCGACGCCTGTCTAACACCGGGCGACGCGGTCGTCAGTGCGGTGAACGTCTCACAGCGGCTCGTCGACATCTGTGACGCCAACGACGCGAGCCTCGAACTCACGCCGATCGGCGCGACGAACATCATCACTCGGACGCGCGAGCTCCACGACGAGGGAACCCGCGTTCCCATCGCGGGCGAGGGTAACGGCGGCGTCTTTTTTCCGCCGTACCGGCTCTCTCGAGACGGGGCGTACATCGGCGCGCGCTTCCTCGAACTCCTCGCGGCCGCCGGCGGCAACCCCGTCAGCGAGGTCGTCTCCCCGTACGCCGACTACCACTTCGTGCGGCGCAACGTCGAGTACACGAACGGCGACGAGCGCGACGACATGCTGGCCGCGGCGCGAGCATACGTGGAAACCGCCGACGCCAAGCCGAACACC